>JAQTXO010000045.1 GCA_028688765.1 Acidiphilium sp.
TGCTGGCAGTCTGGCACCGGCACGGCACCCCGCGCGATGACATCACCGAGACCCGCGCGCTCGGCCCGCATCTCGGCCAATACTGCGGCGGGGTGGTGGTTCTGGCCTACCGCCCGTGGTTCGAAGCCGTGCTGCCGCCGCCGCAACCACGGTTTCACCTGCAACTGCATGGCGCGGGCCATGTCGGGCGCGCGCTGGTCCGCATCCTTGCCGCAATTCCCTGCACGATCGACTGGATCGACAGCCGCGCCGACGCCTTTCCACCCGCGCAAGGCGACACCGTCGCACGGATCGAACCGCATATCACCGACGACCCGGTCACCCGGGTCGGTCGCGCCCCGCCCCGCAGCCTGTTCCTGGTGATGACCCACAGTCACGCGCTGGACGCCGCGATCACCGGCGCCGCCCTCGCACGCGGCGATGCCGGCTATGTCGGCCTGATCGGCTCGGCGACCAAGCGCGCCCGTTTCGAACATCGCTGGCGGCATCAGGGGCTTTCCGATGAGGCGATCGGGTCTCTGATCTGCCCGGTCGGCCTCCCCGGCATCGCAGGCAAACAACCCGAAATCCTCGCGGTCGCGATCGCGGCGCAATTGCTCAGCCATGCTCCCGCACCCGATTCCGCGCGTAATCCCTCGATGCCGAGCACCTCGCACGCGTGCAGCGGCTGCGGGCCCGACCTGATCTGCCCGGCGCACGGGCATTGAACATACGCGCCCGCTTATGACCATCATTTGCGCTGCCGGCGGGCGCCCCGATGGCTCAATCTGATCGCGCCTACCAAGGGAGACGCTCATGACCGGCCTGACCACCCATATTCTCGACACTGCCAAAGGCCGCCCCGCGCCGGGCATCACGGTGCGGCTGTACGACGCCGCCGCGCACCAACCGCTCGCCGAAGCGATGACCGATGCGAACGGTCGCGCGCTGCTGGTGGCCGACGACGCGGACATCCTGCGTGCCGGTGTTTACGAACTGACCTTCGCGATGGGGCCGTATTTCGGAAACAACGAGGCCGAACCTGCGTTTCTCGGCGATATCGTCCTGCGCATCGGCATCGATCCGGCGCAGCCCCACTACCACATCCCGCTCCTGGTCTCGCCCTGGAGCTACACAACCTACCGCGGAAGCTGACCCAAATGCTGACATATCTGACCGGCTGGGCGATGGCCCTGCTGATCTGGCTCCATGTGATCGCCGCGATCGCATGGATCGGCGAATCCTTCTATTTCGTCATGCTCGACAACAGCCTGCACCCGCCTCACGAAGACGAGTCGAAGCGCCGTGGCGTGTTCGGCGAGATGTGGTCGGTCCATGGCGGCGGGTTCTATCACGCCCAGAAATACCTGGTCTCGCCACCGAAAATGCCGGACGATCTGCACTGGTCGAAATGGAAATCCTACGCCACCTGGCTCTCGGGTTTTTCGCTGCTGACCGTGATGTATCTGCTCCAGCCGGGCACCTACCTGATCGACCCCTCGATCGCGCACCTGACCCCGCTCGCCGCAGCCGGCGCGGTGATCGCCTTCCTCGCGGTGGGCTGGATCGTCTATGACGCGGCATGCCGCCTGCTGGGCAGGAACGATCTGGTCCTCGGTATCGTAATCGCGATTTTCGTTGCCATCGCCTGCTATGTTTCGACCCATCTGTTCGCACCGCAACCGGCCTTCCTGATCGTGGGCGCCATGCTCGGCACCATCATGACCGCCAACGTGTTCTTCATGATCATCCCCGGCCAGCGCAAGATGGTCGAAGCCCTCGCGCGCGGCGAAACCCCGGACCCGCTGCCCGGCAAGCGCGGCAAGCAACGCTCGGTACACAACACCTATTTCACCCTGCCGGTCGTCTTCGCGATGCTCAGCAGCCATTTCGGCATGCTCTATGCGGGGTCGGCCAGCTGGATCAATCTCTGGCTCGCGATGATCGCGGGCGCGCTGATCCG
The DNA here is from genome assembly GCA_028688765.1 of Acidiphilium sp. GTDB lineage: Bacteria > Pseudomonadota > Alphaproteobacteria > Acetobacterales > Acetobacteraceae > Acidiphilium > Acidiphilium acidophilum. Next base: position 1,943 of record JAQTXO010000045.1, read on the forward strand.
CCAGTATTTCGTCCTGCGCCACACCGGCAGGCAGGATTGGAAACTGCCTGCGGTCGCGGCGGGTCTGTTCCTCGTCGTCATCATCCTGGTCGCCCCGGCGGGGATCAGCCGCCCGGCGCGCGCAGCCGAGGGCCCGGTGGTCAAAACCGCTGCCATCATGCCGATCATCGAAGAGCGCTGCTCGAAATGCCATTCCGCTCGCCCGACCCTGATGGCCAGCGCCCCCGCAGGTCTGATGTTCGACACTCCGGCGGAGGTGCACCAGCACGCCGGGCTGATCTATCAGCAGGCGGTCCAGGCGAAATCGATGCCGCCCGGCAACATCACCCATATCACCAGGGCCGAACGCGCCCGGATTGCGGCATGGTACCGGAGCGGCGCGCAATGAACGCGGTGCAGACCGAAGCGGACGCGCTGATCGACCGGCTCAATCGCATGAACCGCGCCGATTTCATCGACACGCTGGCCGATATCTACGAACATTCGCCCTGGGTCGCCGAACAGGCGGCCTCATTGCGCCCCTTCGAGACAACCGAGGCGATGGCCGCAACGATGCAGACCATCGTGCATCGCGCCAGCGCTGAGACGCAAATGGCGCTGCTGCGTGCGCACCCCGAACTCGGCCGGGGCGGCAACCTCACCACCCACTCCAACAGCGAACAGCGTTACGCGGGGTTCGACCGATTGACACCCGACCTCGCGGAGACTCTCGCCGCACTCAACCGCGCCTACCGGGCGAAATTCGGCTTTCCCTTCATCGTCGCGGTGCGTGGTCAGAAAGATCCGCTCGCGATCATCGCCCAGATCGAACGCCGCCTCGCGAACGACCCGGATACCGAAGCCGCAACCGCGATCGAGGAAGTCGGCAAAATCGCGCGCTTCCGGCTGGACCGGCTGAGCCAACCGGAGCGCTGAACCAACGACGCCCGGAAAAACGAAAAGAGCAGGAAACCAACCAAGGAAACGTCACCATGAAATCCAGCGATCTGCTTACCGTGGAATCGAAGGGCATCGCACGGGTCGAACCCGAGGAAGCCCACGGAACCCCCCGCGCCCTGTTCGGATTATGGGCCGCGGTCAACGTCGAATTCGCGACCATCACCACCGGCGCGATCGCGACCGGCGTGTTCGGACTATCCGCACGCGAGGCCATCCTGGCCATCGTGCTCGCCAACCTGATCGGCTGCACGTTGCTCGCCTTGTTCTCGACCTACGGCGTCGAATACGGACTGCCACAGATGATCCAGTGTCAGGAATGGTTCGGCAAGCCGGGCAACCGCTTCCTGTCCTTCCTCAACTTCCTCAGCGGATTTTCCTGGTTCGCGGTCAATACCGTGATCGGCAGCTACGCACTGCACGCGACCATCGGTGTCGCAATCGATCCCGCGATCGTCGCGCTGACCGTCGTGCAGGTCTTCATCGCCCTGATCGGGCATGATTTCATCGTCGCCGCCGAACGCTGGTTTTTCTATTTCCTGATCGCGGTCTTCGCCATCCTCACCGTTCTGTCCTGGCTCAACATCACCCACGCGCCGCTGCCCAACCCGAAGAGCCTTGCCGAAGTCGGCGGGGCCTCCGGCGCGTTCCTGCTGACCGTCTCGATCATGCTCTCCTGGCTCGGCGGCTGGATCATGTATTCGTCGGACTACACCCGCTACCTTTGCTATCGCGACAACCGGCCGCAAATGAAACGCCGCGTCTTCATCAACACCTTCCTCGGTGCCTTCATCTCCTGCGTCTGGCTGGAATGTCTCGGCGCGTTCATCGGAGCCACGGTCCAGTTGAATTCCCCGTCCGATCTGTTTACCGCTTGGATTCCGGCGTGGTTCCGGCCCCTGCTGATCGTCGCGGTCATCATCGGCACGGTGAGCCCCAATATCCTCAACATCTATTCCGCCTCGCTCTCCGCCCTCGCCACCGGCATCCGGCTCAAACAATATCAGGCCGCCCTGCTCACCGGCGCGGTCGGTCTCGCCCTCGCGCTGTTCGGCCACGATAATTTCTACAAGCATTACGAGCTGCTGCTGTTCTTTCTCGGCTACGTCATTTTCCCGCGCGTGCCGGTGATGATCATCGGGCATTTCTGGCCCCGCCGCGCCCGCTGGCCGGGACTTGCGGTCGGGCATCTCGGCTTCGCCGCCTGGCTGATCGGGGTGGTGTGCAGCGTGCCGTTCTTCAACCAGTATCCGCTCTTCGTCGGCCCCTTCGCCCGCGCCTGGCCGCAATGCGGTGACATCTCGTTCTTCGTCGGTGCTGCGGCCACCACCCTCGCCTATCTGGCGCTCACCGCACCACGCCACGCCGCCGCCCACGCCGAACTGCCCTCCAGCGCATCCCCCACCTATGAATGACCCCATGATCTCGGCATTGCGCGGCCCGTCCCTGAGCTATCTCGCCAACCCGTTCGACGATCAGGGATCGATCTGCCACCGCTACGAGGCCGATACCCTCATCCTGATCGAAGACGGCATCATCACCCATGCCGGCGCCTACGATCCGGCGCTGGTGCCGCATGGCATCGTCCCGGATCATTACCCGGACGGGCTGATCCTGCCCGGCTTCATCGATGCTCATGTCCACTACCCGCAAATGCCGTTGATCGCCGCGCATGGGCGGCAATTGCTCGAATGGCTCGAGCATTACGTATTTCCCACCGAGGCGCGCTATCACGATATCGATTTCGCCCGCCTGATCGCCCGCCGCTTCCTGCGCGAGGAACTCCGTGCCGGGGTCACCACCCCGATCACCTACTGCACGGTCCATCCGGAATCGGTCGATGCCTATTTCGAGGAGGCCGCGCGGCTCGGCCTGCGCACCGGCGCGGGCAAGGTGCTGATGGATCGCAACGCACCCGAAAATCTGCGCGATACCGCCCGGACCGGCTACGATCAGTCGAGGCGCCTCGCCGCACGCTGGCACGGCCAGGGCCGGCTGTTCTACGCGGTCACCCCCCGCTTCGCTCCCACCAGCACCGAGGAACAGCTCGACCTCGCCGGCACCCTGCTGCGCGAGGGCGATGGCCTCTACATGCAGACCCATCTTGCGGAAAACCAGGCCGAACTCGCCTGGGTGCAACGCCTGTTCCCCGCCAGCCGCGACTATCTCGATGTCTATGACCGGTTCGGTCTGGTCGGGCCGCGTTGCCTGTTCGGCCATGCGATCCATCTCAACGAACGCGAATGGGCGCGCCTCGCCGAAGCCGGAGCCACCATCGTCCACTGCCCGACCTCGAACCTCTTCCTCGGCTCGGGCCTGTTCAACCTGAAACGCGCACTGGTCTCGGCCAATCCGGTCCGCACCGCGCTCGGCTCGGATATCGGGGCCGGAACCAGCGTCTCGCCTTTCGCCACCCTCGGCGAAGCCTATAAAATAGCGCAATTGCGCGGCGAGGTGCTCACGGCGCATCAGGCCTTCTACCTCGCCACCCTCGGCTCGGCCCGGGCGATCCGTCAGGATGACCATATCGGCAGTATCGAACCCGGCAAGGAAGCCGATCTCGTAGTGCTCGATCCCCGGGCGACCCCCCTGCTCGCCGAGCGCCAAAGCCACGCCGAAACACTGGAGGACCAGTTGTTCATCATGATGACTTTGGGCGATGACCGTCTGGTCCGGGCAACCTATGTCGCCGGACGCAAACGGCACGATCGGGACAACGCCGGAGACCTCTCATGACCGCCCTCGCCCCCTATCCGCGCGACATGACCGGCTATGGCCGCACCCCGCCTGACCCGAAATGGCCAGACGGCGCGCGGATCTGCGTGCAGTTCGTGGTGAATTACGAGGAGGGCGGCGAAAACAACATCCTCCACGGCGATGCCGCCTCGGAAGCCTTCCTTTCGGAAATTCCGGGTGCCGCCCCGTGGCCCGGCGCACGCCACTGGAACATGGAATCGGTCTATGAATACGGCGCTCGCGCCGGGTTCTGGCGGCTCTGGCGCCTGTTCACCACACGCGCCTTGCCGGTCACGGTCTATGGTGTCGCAACCGCGCTCCAGCGCGCTCCCGAACAGGTCGCCGCAATGCGCGAGGCCGGCTGGGAGATCGCCTCGCACGGCCTGAAATGGATCGACTACCGCGACATCCCGCGCGAGACCGAAGCCGCCGACCTCGCCCGTGCGATCGCCCTGCACACCGAAATTACCGGTGCCGCGCCCAAGGGCTTCTACCTCGGCCGCTGCTCGATGAACACGCGGGACATCGTGATGGCGCAAGGCGGTTTCGCCTATTCATCGGACAGCTACGCCGACGACCTGCCCTATTACGTGGCGGGACCACGCGGCCCGCATCTGGTGATCCCCTACACGCTCGATTCCAACGACATGCGCTTCGCGACCATCGCGGGCTTTTCCTCCGGTGATGATTTCTTCGCCTATCTGCGCGACAGTTTCGACTGCCTCTATCGCGAAGGTAAGGAGGGCGCGGCCAAAATGCTCAATATCGGCCTGCATTGCCGCCTCGCGGGGCGGCCCGGCCGCACCGAAGCCCTCGCCCGCTTCATCGACCACATTACCGCTCACCCCGATGTCTGGATCACCCGGCGCATCGACATCGCCGATCACTGGCGGCGCGTGCACCCGCCTGCGAATTGAAACCGCGCCGCTACATCGCATCCGCGATCAGCCCGATCAGCCACTGCACCTCGTCGGACAGATGCGCCCGCGCATGCCACAGCACATAATACTGCACCGGCGGAAACGCGATCGGTGATTCCAGAATGTCGAGCGGCAGGATCCGCGCATGATAGGCCGCGAACCGCCGGGTGGTGGTGAACATCAGGTCGGTCCTGAGCAACAGCGACGGCGCGAGGCTGAAATAGGGCACCATCACCGCAACCTCGCGCTTGAGCCGCGCGCGCGCCAGATAGGCTTCGATCGGCCCGCGCTGCATCGACGAATAGGGCGTCGGCGCCACATGCGCGGCTGCCAGATAATCGGCCTCGCTGATCGATCGCCCGGCCAGCCGGTGGGTCTTGGCGACGAGGCAGACCACATCGTCGGTAAACAGATCCCGCCGCTGCAACCGCGCCGGTACGTCCGGCCAGTTGCCGATCACGAGGTCGAACTGCCCCTCCTCCAGCGCGGTCTCGAAATTCAACTCCGCCGAGAGCGGATATAATTCGAGCCCCGCATTGGGCGCCAGCCGCCGGAACCGTTCGACCAGTCGCGGCACGAACAGGATATTCAGGTAATCCGGCGAGCCGACCCGAAACCGCCGGATCGACACCGCCGGATCGAACGCCGCCTGTTGCAGGGCGATCCGGCTGATCTCCCGCAGGGCGATCATGGTCGGCTCCAGCAGCGCCGCCCCCCGCTCGGTCGGCACCATGCCGTTCCGCCCCCGCACCAGCAGCGGATCGCCGATGATCGCCCGCAGCCGCTTCAGCGCCGCGCTGATCGCGGGTTGGGACTGGTTGAGCCGCACCGCCGTGCGCGTGACGCTGCCCTCGACCAGCAACGTATGCAGGACGCGCAACAGATAGATATCGATCGGATCGCGATACGCCGCCATCGCCAACCGATACCGGCTTCATCCCCTGGCGCCAAGCGCGAAAGACGGGGCGCCAAGCGCGAAAGATGGGGCGCCAAGCGCGAAACACGGGGCGCGAAGCACGGGGTGCCAAGCGCTGCTACCCCGCGAAATCCGACGGCAGATCGATTTCGTAGGATTGCGGAAAATGGAACTCTTCGAGATTGATACCCGCACCGCCGCGATCCACGATGATGAAATCCTGCACGGCCCCAACCGGCGTCAACACCCCGTGCCACGTATTCCGCCGATAATTGATCCCCTGACCCGGCGCGGTAATGAAAGCCTGCGGCATCGCCGGCCCCGCCGCGCCATCATGGCAGACCACAACGAGAAACGGCCGGGGCGAGAGCGGAATGAACGCCTGACTGCCCAGCGGATGCCGCTCGACCATCCCCAGCGCCAGCGGCAGCGCATAAGGTTGGGACCGTGCCACCGAAATCACCACCCGCGCCTCCGGCCCGACCGCCTCCGCAGTCGCGAGTGCATGATACCGCTCGCACTGGCCACCATTGATCAGGTAATGCGCCGCGCCCGCAGGATCGATCACCTCGCCGAACGGGGCGAACCCCTCGCGCGTCAGCGGGCGCGCGACAATCCGGCTCACGGCCTTGAGCCGAACGCACCGCCGAGCTTCGGATGCCGGTTGACATCCTTGTAGAGCAGGTAACGGAAATTACCCGGCCCGCCCGCATAGCAGGCCTGGGGGCAGAAGGCGCGCAGCCACATGAAATCCCCGGCCTCGACCTCGACCCAATCCTGATTGAGCCGATAGACCGCCTTGCCTTCGAGCACATACAACCCGTGCTCCATCACATGGGTCTCGGCGAACGGAATGACCGCACCGGGCTGCAGGGTCACGATCGTCACATGCATGTCGTGGCGCAGATCCGCCGGATCGACGAACCGCGTCGTCGCCCAGCGCCCCTCGGTGCCGGGCATCGGGGTCGGGGCGATCATGCGCTCATCGGCAAACAAGACCGGCGGTGCGTCGAGCCCCTCGACCTTGTCGTAATCCTTCCGGATCCAGTGAAACACCGCCTTGTCCCCGCTCGTATTCCGCACGGTCCATCCGCTGGACGGCGGCAGGAAGGCAAAGCCGCCCGGCTGCAAAACCTCGGTCCGCCCCGCGACGCTGACGGCGATACAGCCTTCGACGACGAACAAGGCGGCTTCCGCCCCGTCATCCGGTTCGGGCCGGTCGCTGCCGCCGCCGGGCGCGAGTTCGACGATGTATTGCGCGAACGTCTCGGCGAACCCGCTCAAAGGCCGTGCGATGATCCAGACCCGCGCCCGATCCCAGAACGGCAGGGCGCTCGTCACGATATCCTGCATCACCCCCTTCGGAATGACTGCATACGCCGTCGTGAATACTGCGCGCCCGGTCAAGAGATCAGTCTGGGGCGATAATCCGCCGTGCGGCGCATAGTAACTGCTGAGTGCCATGGTTGAGCATCCATCGGTCTGGGTGGGGACGGTGTCGTCCTAAGCGCGCCAGCCCATAGCGACAAGCCGGACCAACCGGGACGCAGCCTCCGCCCGAACGCATCGGCTCGGCTCGGCTCTGGCCCGCCTACAACAGCTTCGCTTCGAACGGCGGCAGATAATCCGGCGCTTCGAATTCGATCACCCATAAATCGGGATCGAAGCGGCGCTGCTTGCCGACATATTCATCGGCCCGCGCCTCATCGACCGGATCGGGCCCGGTCGCACGCAACCATGCCGGCTGCCCCGCCCCGTCACGGGTCTGGCTGAGCGCCACAATGCCCATCCGCCCGCGCAACAGCACCAGCACCCCCCCGGCATCGGCATCGCCGCGATGGATCACCATGCCGGGCCGCCCATCCGCCGCCCCGAGCCGCAGCGCCGCCTGCACCCAGATCCCCGCCTTGACCCGCGCCTCACTCACGCACTTGACCTATCGACGCACGGGACAAACTCTGTCCATAATGATGTCCTGAACATGGGGAAAATTTCATGCGCGTGATCCGCTCCATCCCTGCCTTCGCCGCCGCCCTCGCCGGATTGCTCGCAACCCTGCCGATCGCCCATGCCGCGCCGAAACTCCAGAAAGTCACCTTCGGGCTCGACTGGGTCGCCGAGGCCGAATACGGCGGCTATTATCAGGCGGTCGCAACCGGCATCTACAAAAAATACGGGCTCGATGTCACCATCCGCGAGGGCGGGCCCGAGGTCAACAACGCCCAGCTCCTGCTCGCCGGCAAGCTGAATTTCGACATCACCTCGAACGGGTTTCTCGCGTTCAATTTCGTCAAGGAACACATCCCCTTCATCGCGGTCGCCGCGATGTTCCAGAAAGATCCCGACATCCTGCTCGCCCATCGCAGCACCGGCGAGACCAGTTTCGCCGCCCTCAAGGGCAAGCCCATCGCGGTCTCGTCCGATACACGGGCAAGTTGGTGGCTGTTCCTCGCCCATAAATATCACTACAGCGACAGCCAGCTCCGCCCCTACGATTTCAACCTCGCCCCGTTCTTCACCAACAAGAACCTCGCGGTACAGGGCTTCCTGACCTCCGAGCCGTTTCTGGTGAAACAGAAGACCGGCCACTACCCGGTGGTCCTGCGCCTCGACAAGGCCGGGTTCGACGGCTACGCCCAACTCGTCGCGACCTCGAAAAAACTCGTGGCCTCCGACCCGTCTCTGGTCCAGCGCTTCGTCGCCGCCTCCGCCGCCGGCTGGAAATCCTATCTCGACGGCAACCCCGCCCCCGCCTTCGCCCTGATCCGCAAAGCCAATCCGGACATGACGATGCCGCTCCTGAAATACGGCTACGACACCCTCAAAAAAGACGGTATCGTCGAATCGGGCGACACCAAAACCCTCGGCATCGGCGCCATGACCAACGCGCGCTGGAAAGGCTTCTACGACCAGATGCGCGATGCCGGCATGTACCCCGCCCATTTCGACTACAAGGCCGCGTACACATTGCAATTCGTCGATCACAAGGGCGCCGCCAAACCCTGACATGCTCAGCCTGAACGGTGCCGGACGGCGTTTCGACAACGGCACCGTCGCTCTCGAAGACATCACCATGACCATCGGCGCCGGCGAATTCGTCGTCCTGCTCGGCCCCTCCGGTTGCGGTAAATCCACCCTGCTCCGCCTGCTCGCCGGGCTCGACACCCCCGATACCGGCACACTGGCCTGGGACCACGGCACGAAGCCCGGCCCCGGCGATATCGGCTTCGTCTTTCAGGACGCGACCCTCCTGCCCTGGGCGACCACCGAACAGAACGTCCATCTCCCGCTCCGCCTCGCCGGAACCAGCCTCGAAGCCGCTCGCCCCCTGATCCGCGAAACGCTCGCCCGCCTCGGCCTCGCCGGATTCGAACAGGCGAGGCCCGCCGCCTTGTCCGGCGGGATGCGGATGCGTGTCTCGATCGCCCGCGCCCTGGTCTCCCGGCCGAAACTGCTGCTGATGGACGAACCCTTCGCCGCCCTCGACGAATTCACCCGCCACCGCCTGCAGGACGATCTTCACGCCCTCTGGCGCGAGGCCCGCACCACGGTGGTGTTCGTCACCCACTCGATCTACGAAGCCGCCTACCTCGCCTCGCGCATCCTGATCATGACCCCCCGCCCCGGCCGGATCGCCGCCGAAATCCCCTGCGCCCTGCCGGAAGCCGCCGATCGCCGGATCGACCCCGCCTATGCTGCCCTGACCACGCAGGTCACCGAAACCCTCCGCGCGGTGATGCCATGAACCCAAGCCTCGAACGCGCCGCCCCGATCGCCTTCGGCCTGCTCGGACTCCTGCTCTGGCAGGGCGCGGTCAGCCTTCTGCACGTCCCGTCCTACGTCCTGCCCGGCCCGATCGCGATCGTCGCCGCCTTCTGGGCGGACCGGCTCTCCCTGCTGATCTCGCTGCTCTCGACCATCGGCATCACCGCCGCTGCCCTGCTCGCCGCCGCCAGCCTCGGCATGATCCTCGCCCTCGCCATGGCGGCAAGCCGCCTCGCCCGCGCCGCCATCCAGCCCTGGGCGGTGGTGCTGCAGGTCACCCCGGTGGTCGCCATCGCACCGCTGATCATCATCTGGGTCGATCAGCAATTCGCCGCCCTCGTGGTCTGCGCCACCATCGTCGCCTTCTTCCCGGTGCTCTCGAACACTGCCGCGGGCCTTGCCGCGACCCCGCCCGAACTCGCCGATCTGTTCCGCCTCAACGGGGCCAGCCGCAGCCAGACCCTGTTCCTGCTCCGCCTGCCCGCCGCCCTGCCCTACTTCCTTGCCGGTCTGCGCATCGCCGGCACCCTCGCCTTGGTGGGAGCCGTGGTCGCC
>JAQTXO010000511.1 GCA_028688765.1 Acidiphilium sp.
ATCGAGCGTAGGGGCGCGGAGCGGGGGGTCGGGTGGTTTGGGGATTCGTGGGCGTGGGTTTTGCGGGCGGGGTTTGGTGGCTGGGGTGCGCAGGAGGGAGTGGGGTGTGGTTTGGGTGGGGTCGTTCGGATGGGGTGGGGGGATCATGCGGTAGATCAAGGTGAGGTCGATGCCAAGGAGGTGGCAGAGGGGGCGGAGGATGCGGCCGATGCGGGGATCGCTCGCGATGAGGGATTCGGTCTCGGGCTCGCAGAGGAACTGGCGGAGGTTTTGGGCGTGGGCGTTGGCTTCGGGGATCGGTTGGGCGATCCAGCCGAAGCGGCGCGGGAGGATGGGGGCGGATTTGGGAGCGGATTTGCGCGGGGCGCGGGGCGCGGCGATGCGGCGGGGCTTGGTGCGCTCGGCTTCGATGCGGGCGAGCAGGTCGCGCAGGCGGGTGGTGAGGCGGGAGAGGCGACCGTAAAGCAGCAGGCCGAGCGGGGCGGGCAGACGTGCGGGACGGCCCTGCACCTTCACACTCGCGGCGGCGATGGTCTGCTTCAGGCGATCTATGAAGCCCGCGAAACGGGTGAAGAGGGGTGAGGCCGCGTTCATGATCACGTTAGAGCACGAGCGGCGGGGGGTGGGAAAGGGTTAGTTTTGGTGCCAGGCGGGGTGGGAAGAAAGTAAGGAAGGAAAAGAAAGCGCTTCTTTTTTGGAAAAAAGAAGCAAAAAACTTTTGTTAGTCAGGAGTTAGTGGGGGTTTGGCGGTCAGGTGGGGGTGGCGTAGGTGGATTTGAGGGTGGTGTAGAGGGTGTCGGCGAGCGTGTCGGGTTCGCCGGCGTTGGAGGCGATTTCGATCAGCTCGAAACGCGACACGATCTGGATTTTCTGTTCGTCGGCGAAGCGGCAGTAGAGATCGAAATAGCGTGATGCGATTTTGTGCAGCGGGGGGTCGTTCATGCGTTCGAGCAGACTCGCACGGTCGGCGCAGAGGCGGGGCAGGTCGGCGGTGAAGGCGCTGCCGTCCGACGGCATGCGGAGGTGGTCGCAGCGAAAGCCGCCGCGCATATCGAACCATTGCAATGCGGCTCGTTCGAAACTGACATCGGTGAAGCCGGCGAATTCGGGGTGGCCTTTGCGGGCGCGGTCGTTCTCGCGCTCGTAGGTACCGCGAAAGGTGAGGTCCTGAAACGCGCCGATGAAACGGCAGGCGACGAAACCGCTGCAGCCGAAATCGAGGCCGCTGAGTTTTTTGAAGACGAAATTGCAATCGATGAATTGCGGGTCGTCGATAACGGTTTTGGTGAGTTTGATGTTTTCGAAATGGCAGTTGATGTAGCGGGACTGGTATTCGCCCCGGGCGGCGGAACTGGTGTCGAAGCCGATCGCGCCGACTTGCCATTCGCTGCGATAGCAGCGGCAATTCGTGAAATGGCAACCGTAATCACGGAAATTATTCAGATCGGTATAATCGAACACGCAGTCCTGGAAGATGCAGAGCGAACAATTGGTTTCAGCGAGTGAAGCTGCGGTGAAGTCGCACATTTTGAACTGGGCGTGATTGAATTTCTTCAACCAGCCAAGGCCCGGTTTGCGCATGGTGATGCCGCGGAAATCGAGCAGACCGTCTTCGGTGGTGCCGAAAGGGGGGATGCGGAGCGCCTCATCGGGTTCGATGCCGGACCAGCGGGCGCGCCATTCGGTGAATTGTTTCGCGGTGTAGCGTTTCGCGGGGCGGTCAGCGGGGATTGGCATGGGTGCTCAGGGTAAGGGCAGGATGTCGTCGAAGAGCGGGAGTTCGGGGTCTTCCGGCATGATCGGGTCGGCAGCGGGAGGTGGTTGCGGGGATGCGAGAGCGATTTTTGCCGGTGGCATTGGCGGCAGTTGATCTACCGAGTTGCGACTGGTGTCCAGATGCATCAGGTCGTCGCCGTATTTAACGCCATGTGCGCCCAATTGGCGGAGCGTCGTCATGTTATACTGCGGTGCTGCTCATTCCGACGGGCTTCTGAGCTTCGGGGGTGATTTCGGGGTTCGTTCCCCGCGTCGAAAAATGGTGGGGTGCCGAAAAGCACCCCACCCTACGCCGGGCTAGCGTCGAGCGCGACGCCAGTGCCCGATGACGTATTCGACGCATCCGAAACGGACGCGATAATATGGATTTACCCAGGTCAATGGGACCTCCTATGCAAGAGTGCCCTTGCATCAGGAGCCGGGAAATGCGATTCTGCAGTTGTCTAGCTGCAGTGCCTTCGGGTGCTTCTGATACTGACGGTCAGAGTTCGGGTAAACCTCTGATCCGACACGGGACGGTTCACTCTGCCAGGAGTGAACCGTCCTTTGTGGCTAAAACTAACCTATAATCTCCGGGTGGGATGCTGATCCACACTGATCTCCTTTCTCGTTTAGGGTTCCGACCGTAGCGTTCCTCCTTGGTAGTTGGCGCTTAGGTCGCTCGAAAAGGTGTCGGCCTCCTCAATCGAGGAGGTCGATTCTTTTTTGGTCTAAATTGCGCAGACCAAATTTTTCAATTGCCAAGTCAGACACCCTGAAACCATTTTGAGTTTCCTGAATGAAACGGTGCTCACTTTTGGCCGCGCGACCCAGCCAATCGCGCGCCGCTTTGAGATTGATAGAAAATCCCAGCCGACTTGCGATTGTCTGCCACTTATCGGGAGGTGCTGCGTCGTTTCCAGTAGAAACAAAGGCTGCCATAATGGTTCGCCATTGTTTACTGAGCGTTCCTGGGGCCTTTCCCCGAGAGGCATCTGGGTATCGAGCCGTCGCGGACAAACGACGCACCGTCTTTTGCGGATAGATGCGCGTTTCGTCCGTGGGGGCCAATTTCGCTAAGGCATCATATACCGCACGCTTAATTTCCAGTTTTCGAGCGACCGCCTCGTGCTCCGTGATCGCGGCTG
>JAQTXO010000512.1 GCA_028688765.1 Acidiphilium sp.
GCTTTATGGCATCGCGATGGGTGGGGAATGGGGGATCGGCTCCTCGCTCACCATGGAGACGATTCCCGCCCGCTGGCGCGGCTGGGTCTCCGGCCTGCTTCAGGCGGGGTATCCGGCCGGGTATTTTCTGGCCACCGTCCTGTTCGGCATTGCGTTTCCTTATGTCGGCTGGCGCGGGATGTTCATCATCGGGGCGTTTCCGGCGGTGCTGGTGCTTTATATTCGCTCTTCGGTACCCGAAAGCCCGGTGTGGCGCGAAATGGCGAAAAAGCCGCGCGTGCCGGTCTCGCAGGTGCTGCGGCGGCATCTGCCGCTCACCATCTATGCGGTGGTCCTGATGATGGCGTTCAATTTCTTCTCGCACGGTTCGCAGGATCTGTACCCGAGCGTGTTTCTGGGCGTCCAGCATCATTTCAGCCACGCCACCATCACCACCATCGCGCTGATCTATAATCTCGGCGCGATGATCGGCGGCATCGGGTTCGGGTTCCTGTCGCAGAAAATCGGGCGGCGTCTGGCGATCGGCATTGCGGCCGGGCTCGCTTTGCCGCTGATCCCGCTCTGGGCGTTTTCGATGACCCCGGTGATGCTCGGACTCGGTGCGTTCCTGATGCAGATTTGTGTGCAGGGGGCGTGGGGGGTGATACCGGTTCACCTCAACGAGCTTTCGCCCAAGGAGATTCGCGCCACTTTTCCCGGGTTCGTCTACCAGCTCGGCAATTTCCTGGCCTCCTATAACGCGACCCTGCAAGCCAGTTTCGCTGCCGCCCATCATCATAATTATGGCCTTGCGATGGCCTGGGTGATTGGCATTGTTGCCGTGGTGATCGTGGTGCTGATGATCTTCGGTCCGGAGGCCAAGGATGTGTCGATGGCGCACGATTAGGAGCGCAGACCCGACGATAGGGAAGGCGGGGTTCCTTTTTGCCGGCGGGCGCCGGGTGGGGTTGGCGCCGCAATCAGCCGAGGCGGAAGTCCCAGATCAGGGCGATCAGCAGCACGACCGCGAGAAGCCGGCGTGAGGTGAGGAGCCCGAGCAGCGGCGTCTTGCGGCCGAACAGGCGCCGGCGGGGATAGAATGTGTGGCTCAAACTCGGCTCCCGGAATATTATTTTTGATACAGTGAGACGGGATACATCTCTTGTGATGACGCATCAACCAGAATCGTATCTTTTTTTGAATTGATCTTGCGTTTCGTATCCGCTTGTTGGTAGAAAACAACGATTGGGAGCGAAACGAAATGGAACAGATGTGTCTCGCGATTGATAATCTCTATGACCTCAGACTGCACCTTGCCCGTGCGATGGCCCGTGGTGCCCGTGCCGACGCGGACATGCTGTTGCAGAAGGTCGCGTCCACCTGTGCCGAAATCATCCACATCCATCGGAGCAGCGCCGGCGAGGCTTGGGACCCGTATGGCTGAACGGGGATTGGCCCGCAGTCGGGATAACTGACGGGATTTTTGCGGTTTTTTGAAGATGTAGAGTGTCCTTCCTCGCCGGTCGCTTGCTTCGGCGACGGGCGGATTGAAGTTTTTGCTCCGGTGGCTTATCGATAAGCCACGGGGGAGCATAATGGTCTCCTGTTTGATAGCGCTACCAAGAAACGATCGTCAAAACACCGACGCAGGAGGAGATCATAATGAGCACAACCGCATCCGCGGCCCCGATCGGCAAGTCCCGATGGTTCCGCCTCATTCCGATCGCGATGATCGTGTACATCATCTCGTTCATGGATCGCACCAACATTGCCTATGCGTTCGCCGGCATCGGCCATGATTTCCATATCACCAAGGCCGATGAGGGTACGGCCGGCGGGATTTTCTTCGTCGGGTATGTGCTGCTCCAGATCCCCGGCGGGTGGCTCGCCGAGCATTGGTCGGCCAAGAAATTCGTGGCGGTCATGATCGTGTTCTGGGGGCTGATGGCGCTGGCCTGCGGGTTTGCCGAGAACTTCACCCAGCTGGTCATTGCCCGGTTTTTCCTCGGCGTTGCCGAAGGCGGGATCTGGCCGGCCACGCTGGTTCTGCTCAGCCACTGGTTTCCGGTGCAGGAACGCGCGCGGGCCTACGGGTTCTGGATCGCCAATCTTGCGATTTCCTCGATCATCACCCAGCCGCTTTCGGGGTTCATCGTCGCGGGATCGGACTGGCGGATGCTGTTTTTCGTCGAAGGGGCGCTGCCCTTCATCATCGCGCTGCCGCTCTGGCTGCTCTTTATCAAGGACCGGCCGGAAGACGCTTCATGGTGCCTGCAGCCCGAGCGCGACTATATCAACCGCTCGATCGCGCAGGATCGCATCAATGAACCGGCACCCGGCCCGTTTTCGACCATCTTCAAATCCGCGACCGTGTGGCGCCTCGTTGCGGTGTATTTCCTGGTTCAGGTCGGCTTCTATGGTCTGAACATGTGGATGCCGACGCTGCTGAAAAACCTCACGCATGACGGGTTCGGCGCGGTCGGGTTGATTGCAGCCCTGCCTTATATCGCGGCCGCGATCATGCTCTGGACCAATGGCTGGCTCGCGGACCGCAACCGCCGCTACTCCTGGCATGTCTGCCTGTCGCTCACCATTTCGGCGATCAGTCTGATCCTGTCGGTGATGATCGGAGAGACCATGATCATCCTTTCGATCGTGTTCCTCTGCCTCGCGGTCGGCGGGGCGATGGCTTATGATGGTCCGTTCTGGGCCGCGGCCTCGCGTACCCTGCCGGTCGCTCTGGTCGGCGGCGCGATGGGGTTGATCAATGCGCTTGGTAATCTTGGCGGTTATCTCGGACCCTTCCTTGGCGGCTACCTGCAGGATGTGACCGGGAATTTCTATGCCACCGCGATCCTGTTCGCCGTGTCCCTGTTCGCCGCCGGAGTGCTGATGCTCACCGTGGTGGTGCGCGATGTGATCC
>JAQTXO010000046.1 GCA_028688765.1 Acidiphilium sp.
AGAACAGGAAATCCTGATAGTTCTTGATGAAATTGGTCGCCGCGAGCACCGAAATCACCGTCCCGATCGCCCCGCACACCAGTGCCGCCTGCCACTGCCGCAACCGCACGCCGAGGGCGAGCGAAGACAGCGTCGCCGAATAGATATTCAGGATATTGGCGCTGATCGTCCCGATCACGATGGCAATGATCAGCGGCGCATGAAACCACCCCGGCATCCAGCTGGTGAACAGGTCGGATGGTTTGCTCAGCGCCACCGTCGCGCCGATGATCGCGCCGAGCACTTCCATCCAGATGCACGAGATCAGCGTACCGGCAAACGCATTGACGAACACCGCCCGCTTGGTCGCGCCGATCTCGCCCTGATGCTTCAGATAGCGGGTATAATCCGAGGAATAGGGAATCTAGCCCATCACATACGCAACCACGATCGAAAGCGTGAGAATGAACGCCCCCGAAGTCCCGCCGACGTTTTTCAGCAATTTGGGCTGTGCCGCCGGCAGATGGCCGATATGGGTGGCGGCGATCACGCTCAGCACCACGAAGATCGCGACCAGCAGGTAGAAAAAATACTTCTCCGCGGCATGGATCAGATCATGGCCGATCACCGCAATCGCCACCTGCACGACGCAGAGCACCAGAATATCGGGGATCAGCGGCGTATGCAGCATGTATTGGAGTGCGTAACCGCCGATGATGGTATTGACCCCGAACCACGAGAACCCGCCGAAAAAATTCAGAAACGACGGCAGCTTGTTGCCCTTGCGCCCGAACCACGCGGCGCCTTGGATCATCTGCGGCAGCCCGTATTCCACCCCGAAGGTCGAAAACGCGGCGAGCAACACGGCCCCGATGATATTCCCGAGCACGATCGCGCTGATCGCATCGGTGGCGGAAAGCCCGAACACCCCGGTCGCGAGCGCCCCGGTGGTAATCGTCGCGAATTCCACATTGGCCGCCATCCACAACCCGAACAACGCGCGTGGCCGGCCATGCGATTCCGCAGCGGTCACCGGCATGATGCCCTTGGATTCGACGGTCAGGGGTGCGGTGTCTGCCATGATTGATCCTTGCGACGAGGGTACGGGAGCGCGATAAAAATCCAGAAAGTCCAAAGCAAAAATCGTGCCTGCCAATCTGCAGCCCGCGTGGCGGAATCGGCCCCCGATCATGACAAAATGGTTAAACCAGCGCCAGTCCCTGCCCGGAAATTGCTCAGATCCATCCCGCCGCCCGGTTCGGCTTGTCAGGATTTTTTACACCGCCTCCCAGCCGAAACTGCAAGACACTGAATTGGCGTGATATTTATTTTGGCACAATTATTGCTTTATGATCACAAGGACGGAGTATGGCCAAGACTATTCGGTTCGTGACTCTCGTATCATTTCTACGGACCACCCCAAGGAGCGGCAAATGAATTTCAAACCAATTTTGGCGATTGTCGCCGCCGGCACCATCGCCGCGCTGGCCGGCATGTCGAGCGCATCGGCAGGGCCGCTGAATTTCGCCTTCTCGATCACCGGCACGGGCGCATATCCGGGCAGCGTGACCGGCGAAATCGACGGGCTGACCAACAACGCGGCGGGCGCTGCAAGCGCGGTCATCATCAATTCCGACACGATCGGCTTTCCATTCACCCAACCGTACAACACGGTGGGTGATGTTGTTTCAGGATTGAATTACTTCGTGGTGTCCGGCGGAACCATTACGTATTCCCTCTACTTCGCCAATCCGGCAAGCAACAAATACGCTCTCCTCTTTAACGTCGCAGGGCTCAACGGGCTCACCACCGAGACCGGCTCGGTCATAAACGACGGCAGCCTCAGCGGCATCACATTCACCCCGCTCGATGTTCCGGAGCCCGGCTCCCTCGCCCTGCTCGGCACCGGCCTGCTCGGCCTGGCGCTGATCCTGCGCCGCCGTCAGGTTAAGGTGCCGCCCCGCGCCTGATCGGCAGGTGCGCTGCCTCCCATGCCGCAATCGAGCCGGGGTAATAATCGACAGTGCCCCGGCCGAGCAGATACCGCGCCACGAACACCTGCTCGGCGCTCAGCAGCCCCGATCCGCAATAAAACATCACGGTCCGCCCGCGCGTAAGCCCATGCGCCCGGTAGAGCGACCGCAGCGCAGCAACCGGCCGGTACGCATAAAACGTCGGAAACGTCTGGTCGAATGTCGGCTGCTCGTCGAACAGTAACCCGCTCGGAACATCGATCGCCCCCGGAATATGCCCGGCGCGATACCCCGAACCCGCCCGCGCATCGACGAACAAAACCCGATGCCCCTGCCAGATCCGGTGAACCCGCGCCGTCCCACCGATCCACCCCGGCACCGCCCTCGTGTCGCGAAACCCGCTCGGCGTCACCGCCGGCGCCGCCGCATGGCTGAGCGGAAACCGCGCCTGCACCCATCCCCCCGTGCCGCCATCGAGCAGCGAAACATCGCCGAACCCCGCAGCGCGCAGAATCAAAAACGCCCGCGCCGCCAGCCCCGCACTGTAAATGCTGTCATCGGCCGTGGTGAGCACGACATGATCGGACGGGCTCAACCCCAACCGATCCACCACCGCCGTTACCCCCCGATCCCCCGGCCACGCCCGACGACCCCCCGGCAGATCGACATAACCCCCCAGCTGCGCCGTATCCCACAACCGCGCCCCCGGAATATGCCCCCCACCCCGATAAGCCGCCCCGCTCGCATCGATACTGACAACAACAACCCCCGCATCCCCCCCATGCGCCCGCAACCACCGAGCCGAAACCAACGGCTGCGAAGCCTCCGCCGCACTGGCGCCAAGCGGCACCAGCGCAACCACGGCAACCAAACCAAGGCTCAAAAACTTCAAGAGGGACAAACGCTCAACTCCGAATGAAGATATCGATCAAATGGCATGCCCAACCGAAAAGGTAACTGCCACGCATCTCGCAAGCCGCAACTTTTGTCACCAGAAGCGCCCGCCCCCCCAACAAATGATAGTTATCGGACATCGTGGACGGGCCTACCTGTCGGATTGAATGAGGACCCAAACGCATGAACAAGAACATAAAGAACTTCTCTTTTGTAAAAAAGAAGCAAAAAACCTTATAAATTGATTTATAAAATAGCCAATAGACTGGACGAATTGCCGCAAAATTACTTCCACAACTATAAAACTACTTATTCAGTGATCTTTCGATCTCAGAACGAAATTCTACTGCCTGGGCATTATCAGACCAAGGCAAACGAAAATCCGGGCCGTCAATAAGGTCATGAACCATCTTGATGCTGTCAGAAATTTCTTTTTCGTCGGTAAAGTAGCTTTCTTCGGCGCTAACAACGAAGTTTCCACTGAGTAGATAGTACATAGGCGTAAATTCTGTCTCTGAAATCGAATAGCCTCCAAACCTGTTTCTAACAAATCTCATTGAATGCTCAACATGTTCTCCTCCCAACTTTCCGAATCTTGAGTCCATGTACCCCACGTAGCTTAGCGCATAAGACGAAAATGCCGCGCATTGCGCTGTGGTATTACACGATTCGTATGGCGATATCGCACTGCCATCGCCTCCAACAAAGGTGTTAGCAAACCATGGCCCCGCGTAGCCAACATGTCCCAGTCGCGAAGCCGCGTCTACCCATGACGATTCCCAATCCCGCGAAATCGGGTAAGTATCATCTTCCAATATTATGCACACGTCGGCTCGACAAACTCGATCGAGATAAAATAACAGTCGGTTTTTGTTCCAAGCGGCACCGTGGTTGCGGCCCGTTATGGTTCTCGAAATTCTATTACCAAATTGTTTGATGACGTGCATTGTGTCATCACTCGATCCATCGTCCGCGACTACGATGTCAACATCGGTCGGCGTATTTAGAACAATATTCTCCAATGTTACCTTCAGCTTCTTCGAGCGATTATATGTTGCTACGCCGACACCAATGTGCACCTTGCAGTTCCTAGCGGTGCGCCACGATCGTTACCATCGGCGGCTTGTCAGCCATGGCTTTCGGTGAATGCAGCGTCATCGCCTGCGTCCCAAATCCAAGACGCCTGAGCATGATTTCGAATGCGCTTGCCGAATAATTCCACCAATGAATGTGGCCGATCGGCGGGTCCGACGTGCCAATCTGCATAAGACCCGGCAATTGCGGGATCGGTGGCAAAGATACGAGGTCGGTGATGATCATGGTATTCCGGGTGAGCGCCGCCGCCTCCCGCAGCGCCTGGAACGGGTTCGAAAGATGGACCAGGATTGCGCCGAAGATTGAGATATCATAACGGCCCATGTCATCGGGTTGGCAAAAGATGTCGCCGTCGACCGCCTTTGCATCGAATCCGAAAGCACGCTTGGTATACCACCAACTGTTGCGTAGCCGCCCGGCGGAACGGGCACCGCTGATCGCCGCTTCACCCACGGTGATGTCACCGAACGGCATGATTTCGGGACCGTGGCCGATCGGGAGGTCGAACACCGTAAGATCGGCTCCGGCGCCGACGATTGCCCGCGACAGGAAGCCGCTCGCCGGTCCGTATTCGAGCACGGACTTGCCCGCAAGCGAAATCCCGCCAAGATAATCGGTCTCGTGGCCCTGAAGATCCCATGCCCCCTTCATCACGCGGCCGTCGGGCAGGGTAATGGTGTGGTAGAAATCGCAATCGTCCTCTTCGACATCACTGTGATACGCTGCCAGCGCCTGCTGAAACGCATCGGTCAACTGGCCGCCGTAGGGGCGGTGACGAACTGCTTCATTGCGGAAATAGGCGGCAATGTCGAAAGCCATCTGATCCATAGTTTCGCCTTTTCTACAGGTACATTCGATTGATCGTTAACGCCAAGTTTCCTCTGGCTTTCTTGTTAATCTCAATGTAATCGACATTCGAATACAGTGGAGATAATGATGGTGGATTCTTTCGAAACGTTGCAGGCGATCTTTCGGGACGAGTTGTTCAGTCCCAGCCTCGCGCTTACGCCCGAGACCGTACTTGCGGATATTCCCGGCTGGGATTCGGTCAACCTGTCCTGCGTTATCCTGGGGGTCGAAAAGCGCTTTGGAATCACCTTCTCGGCGGACCAGATGGACCGCCTTGAAACTGCGGGCGATTTTCTTGAAGTGATCGGCACGAATAGAAGCTGATGAGATCATACGGAGTTTTCGCGGAGTATCGAATCCGCCTTGCGACAAATGCGTTGCCAGTAATTGAGTGAAACCAAAGCCGCATTCTCGTAAGGCGCAAATCGATCGATATACGCGCGTGCAAATCCGTCCGTAAGAAGCTCGATTGTTCCTGGGCGGTGATCACCCGTCGCCTGTTCGACATAGAGCAAGCGATTGGGACCGAACCGGCGCAGCAACAAAAAGAGAGCCCACACATCCTCCTCGCGTAGCCCGGTATTGTATTTGATGGTGTAAATCCGCCGCCCCGTGCGCAGTTCGTCGAGCGTCCGCCGTCGCATGAGCGTCAATTTGCCGGTTTCCCGACGGCGTACCTGCTCTTCGGACATTTCATCCGCATAGCTGAAAGTGTGATAGGTCAATCCGTAACGATTTTCCGTCAAAATGTATTCAGGGCGGTCGCCGCGCAAATCGAACGACAAGGTGGAAGGATCGCCCAGACCCTCGAATTCGTGGATCAGCAGATCGATCAAAGCGCTCAGGGGGGTCGCGGTAAATCGCAGCAGTCCGAGAGGCTCGCACCCCGACAACCGCTGCGCGATGCCGAACTCGCAATTATCGCCGAGGCTGTCAAAACGCGCCATGAATTCCGCCGGATCAGCGTTATCCAGCGCACCAGCGTCTTGATAAGAATGAGGTAACCTCGGTACGTTCCAGATCTGAAGGTCGCGAAAAGCGAATCCCAGCCTGCGCCGGTCGCTGCCCAAACCAAACGCGGCAGGCGCGCAGGCGTCCGGGTGATCGAATTCGAACGCAATCGGTCCACCCAAAGCATCGTTAGGAATAGTGACACTGACCCGCCCGGGCCGGCTCAACGCCGTTTCCAGAACGGTCGCACCGTTCACCCGCACCGCCAACCGTTGCAAGGCCTGGGGATTTTGCGCGAGGTAGGGTGCCACGACGATAACCGCAATCACCCGACCGTCGCCGTCGGGCAGCGATCCTGAAGGCAGCGTGACCGTGAAATCCGAGTGGTCCCCCAACGACCATCGCATAATCGCTTCGCCCAGGCCCCAGCCATCACCGAATCGAGGCGTTGGCGCCGCACCGGCAAACGAGAACTCACCAAGCATGGCAGGACGGACGAGAGCAGAGGGCATCATGTGAGGCCGTAGCGGAACTGGCACAGCACTCATGCCCTCTCCTCCCTGAAGGCCGCCCGCTCCGCCACATACCGCCTCAGATTCTCCGCCCGCGAAATCTTGCCGCTGGTGGTCTTGATCAGCCACCCCGGCGAGACGATCAACGCCTCATAAACCGTCGCCGCGAATTCGGCATTGATCGCAGATTTGATCGCGCGGCTCAGCGCGCTCCGGGCCGTCACATCCATTGTATCCGCCTCCGCGATCACCACGAGCGACTGGCTCCCGGTCTGCGGGTTGAACGGCGCAATCGCCACCACCCGCCCCGGTTTCACATCGCAATGAGTATTGATGCAGAACTCGGCATCATGGGCATAAATATTCTTGCCGTGAATGATCAGCAAATCATCGGTGCGCCCGGTAATGAACAACTCGCCCTGATCCAGAAAGCCCCGATCGCCGGTATGATACCACCCGGCCTCCAGCTTGCCCGGTGTCATCTCCAGCCGGAAATACCCGTCGAACATGGTCGCACTCGCAATCACGACAGTCCCGACCTCACGATCCGCACAGGCGGCCCCATCGGCATCGAGAATCCGCAGCCGCACCCCTGCCATCGGCGGCCCGCACGAAATCATATCACGTCCGGCGGCGCCGGGTGCCGCAGCGCGAACCACCCCATCGCGATCCAGCGCCTCCGCGTCGGCACAAATTATGCGCGGCGCTTCGCCAAGCCGCGTCTGCGTCACCATGAACACGGTCTCGGCCATCGCGTATCTGACCTGCGGGGCCGCAGCCGCCAGCCCGTGCGGCGCAAAATGCCTGACGAACGCCTCCAGCGTCGCTGCCTTGCACGGTTCCGAACAATCGATCACCGCCCGCAACGAAGACAGATCATACCGCGCCTCGGGCGGCGTCATCCGGATCAGATGGTGAAACGCGAAATTCGGCAACCAGCAGAGCGTCGCCCGAAAATCGCCGATCGCCTCCAGCAGGCTCGCCGGCCGGCGCACCCACGCGAACGGATCGATCGTCACCACACTGATGCCGAGCAGGGCAGGGGCGACGAAGCACGCGATCAACCCCATGTCGTGATAAATCGGCAGCCACGAGGCAATCACATCCCCCCCGGTCATGCCAAGGGTTTCCGCCATCGCATCGACATGATCGAGCACGGTGCCATGCGACAGCATCACCCCCTTCTTGAGCCCGGTGGTGCCCGAACTATGCTGCAGGAACGCAATGTCCCGCCGGTCGGACGAAACGACAACCCCAGGATCGAACGGCGGCAGCGGCGTTTCGATATCATGACAAAGATCATGAAAATCAGCCAGATAATCACCGATCAACCCGATATTGAACCCATCCGCCACAATCAGCGCAACCTCGATCCGCGCGAACAACGTCCCGTGCGACGCCCAGAATATCCCGGCATCCTGCTTGGGGCTGAGCGGCGGAAAGAACGCCGGAATCGCCCCGATCATCATCGCCCCGAAAAACGCCGGCGCGGCATCGCGATGAGTGGGCAGCATCAACGCGATCACCTGCCCCCGCCGCACCCCCCGCGCCGCAAAAGCCCCGGCAAACCCCTCCGCCCGCCGATGCACCTCACCAAACGTCACCGGATGCCCGGGATCATCATGCAGAATGATGAACGGATGATCGGCCCGCTCGCGCGCGACATGGCCCAGCCGGTCGACCAAACTCCTCCCGCGGGTCAGAAGCTCGCCCATCACACCACCGCCGGTTCGCACAGCGACGAATGCCGCGACAGATTGGGGTTGTAATACGGATCGCGCTCGATCAGCGCCTTCCACCGGCTGGTGAATCGCTCGGTGTCGATCGTATCCGCCGCCCTGCGCGGCGCACTCCGCGATTCGAAATGCCGCAGCCGGGCGAACGGCGTATAAACCACGCGCTCCCCGGCTTCGAGACCGCGCAGGCAGAAATCGACGTCGTTGTAATCGATCGGATAACGCTCGTCGAAGCCGCCGATCGCATCGAACAGCCGGCGGCGGAATGCCATGAACGCGCCGGTCACGGCAGCATAGTTGCGAATGATATGGGTAAACCCGTTATAGCCGATGTAATCATCGTTGCTGCCGGCGAACAAATGCCCCGCCGCCCCGTGCAGGCCGAGCACGATGCCGGCGTGCTGCACCGTATCATCGGCATAGAGCAACCGCCCGCCGACGATGCCCACGCCGGGGAGTTCCAGCGGTTCGAGAATCGCGGTGAGCCAGCCATCGTCGAGCGCTTCCATATCGTCGTTCAGCAGCACGACCCGCTCGGTAGCAGCCGATTCCACCGCGAAATTCGCCTTCGCCGCGAAGTTGAACGGCGCGCCGTTGCGGCGATGCACGAGCACATCGATCCGCTTGTCACGCTTGGCCAGCACGCTCGCCATCGCCTCGCCGCCCTCGTCGATCACGAGCGTCAGCCGGAACGGCGCGCCGGGATCATGCGCGAGAATGCTGTCGATGAAGTGTTCGGCGTAGCACACCCGTTTCGTCGTCCCCGCCGGCCCCTGGGCGAAGCGGGTCAGCATCAGCAGGGTCACCGGCTCCGCGGGTAATTTCGGGCGGACCCGGTAGCTGCCGGTGAACGCACCGGGTTCGACCACGCCCGTGACCCCGAGCCGTTCGAGATGCGCGGCGACCGCGCGGCGCCCCGCATGATCGGCGGTGGGCTTCGCGGCCACGCTTGAGGCGGTCGAGCTTTCAACCGCCCGCCAATGATAAAGCGGCGCACTGACATGGGCGAAGGACGCACCGGCGCTGGCGGCGCGCAGGGCGAAATCGTGGTCCTGCGCACCATTGAATGCGCTGCGGTAACCGCCGAGGTCGAGAAACTGCGCCTTGCGCACGCACAGGCAATGCAGCACGTACATCACGCTCATCAAATGCTCGGGCGCGAAATCGGGCTTGAAGAAATGATCGCCCCGCCGCCCGTCGGACAAAATCTTGTCTTCATCGCAATACAACACATCCGGCGGCGCCGGGCGCGCGGTCTCGGCAAGGTAGGCCGCGAGCAGCCCGGGGGCCAGCCGGTCGTCGTGATCGACCATCACCACGTAGGGCGCCGAGGACAGCATGACAGCACGGTTGGTCGCCGCCGAAATGCCACCGTTGCGCGTGGTAAACGAAACCTTGATGCGGCAATCCCGCCGCCGAAGATCGTTCAGCGCCGCAATCGTGGCCGGCTTGCTCGATCCGTCATCCGCGATGCACCATTCCCACGAAGGACAGGTCTGCGCCGCCAGATCGGCGTAGAGATCATCGAGCCAGGCCGGATCGGTATTATAGGTCGGCGTGATCACCGAGAAGGCTGGCCTCACAAGGTCCTCGGCGATGCGGTGCGCTGCGGTGCGTGGCTCCATCACCTGCGGCAAGGCCTGAAGCTCATCGCGCGGCGACGCGATCACCGGCATGAAGCCCGAAACATCGAGGCCGAACGCGCACCGCTCGGTCAGCACCCGGCGCAGCGCATCCCCCACCGCATCGAGCGAGAGCCGGGCCGCAACCCGCTCGCAGGTCTCCACCATGGCGGATTTTGCCGCGCTATCGCGCTTGGGAAACGCATGCAGCGCCGCGACGATGGCATCGATATCGGGCTCGAACCAGATCGCATGCGCCCGGTAAGGCCCGCGCTCCTCACCCACCTCGCGCGCCTGGCCCGGAATCAGCAGCGGATACTCCTCGCCGAGCAATTCCGGCGCTCCGGCATGGGACGAAATCAGTGCCGGCACCCCCAGCACGAGGGATTCGAATATATTGAGCCCGAACCCCTCGCTCCGATGCGGCGAGAAATACAGATCGACCGCCGATTTCAGCGCCACCAGTTCCGCCCCATCCATCACGGTATCGATCACCAGCGTATCCGGCGGAATCCGGGCGGCAGACCGCGCGCTGGCATCCCGCGAATGGGTCTTCAGCACGAACAGGAACGCCCCCGGCGCTTCGGCCGCCATGCGCGTCGCGACGGTGCGGAAAACATCGATGCCCTTGCGCGCCGTGTAGGAGGACGCATCCATCACGAACAGCACCACGATGCGCGGCTGGTCGGACTTCCTGCGGCCGGACGAACGGGCACGCTCGATCCGCTCGACCCAGACCGAAGACCCCGCCTGATCGCGCCGGGCCAGGAGACTCGCGCGATCCACCACATACGGAATCGTCTCGATCGGCCGCGAGGTCACCGCGGCAAACGCCGACCGGCAGAAATCGCTGGGTGTGACAATGAGGTCGAACCCGCCGAGCACGGCATTCCACTCCGGTCGCGCGACCGGCATCTCCCACACCCAGGCCCCGATATTCACCCGCCGGTCGAACAAGGCGCTCCCGTAGCGATCGAGCAGCGTCGCGATATGATCGGGGTTGAGGCAGATGAAATTATGCCCGAACCGCAACGCCGCCGGATCGAACAGGTCGAACCCCTTGCCCGGCTGGGTCGCCCCCGCGACATCGTATTCATCGACGGTAATGCCCGCCGCACGCATGGCATCGCGATATCCCCGCGCGGCAGCCCCAAGCCCGCTCGCGATCGAGAGCGGCCCGAACAGATTGACCCCGCCCGCGCAATACCGGCCCAGATCCTCCAGATGCAGCACCCGGTTCGCGAAAATATTGGTCCCCGGCACCAGCCGCTGCTCGATGAGGCCGCAATCGCGCCAATGGTCCTGCGCCTCGTGCAGCGCGACATGACCCGCAAGATCGGGATTGGCCTTCAAATACGCTGCCGCATCGATCGTACAATCGACCGCAGGCCGCGCCACCGAACGCCACAACGCCTCGTCGATCAGCCGGGGCGGCGCCGTATGCGGCTGGCCACGCAGCAGCGCGGCGGTCGCCGCCGCCACATCGAGGCCGATTTTGCCGGTCGCCCGCGGCATCGCGGCCAGGGCCGCACGCAGACCGACATCGGGTTTACGGGTCGCGAGAGGCGCGAGCGCCGGGTGCGGCAACCGGCCCTCGCGCTCGCCACAGACCATGAAATGCTCAAGCCCCGAGCGAATGATCCCCCGCCGCTTCATGGCATGCACGTCGGGATAGACGGTCAGATAAAACCCTTCATCGAACCACCACAAAGCCTTGCCGATCTCGGCATGGTCGGACAGCACGAAGCTTTGTTCGGCCATCCACGCGCCGCCATATCCGAGAGGCTGCGGGTCGTAATCAGGCAGCGTCCCGGCCTGGGGCGGATTGCGCGTGGCGAAATGATAAAACCCCGATGAGAGCTTCCCGGCACCGATCGCCGCCGCAACATCAGGATGCGCCGCCCGATATTCATCCTCGGCAAACAGCCCGTTCGGCGCGACCCGCTGGGCATAGACGTTTTCCAGATAAAAAATGAACGTCTGATAGTCGTTCAACTCCCTGATATCGGGAAACAAGGTCTGGATCTGACGAAACTGCTGCTTGTAAAGTTGCTTGAACGACCACGGATTGAACCAGCCATTCGGGATGAACCGGTCCGCTTCCGGCAGGCTGAAATAGGCA
>JAQTXO010000513.1 GCA_028688765.1 Acidiphilium sp.
GCGATGGAAGGCACTGTCATCCCAGTTCGCGGTACCGATCAGCGCCTTGCGCCCGGAGACAGCGTATTTGGCGTGATCGAACCGGTAACCTCCCTCGAACCGCGCAGGCGCGGTTCGCACATCGGCACCGCTGGACCGCAGTCGCGCGATTTCCCGTGTGACGAGACGGTGTGCCATCCGGTAGGGCCTGGCATCGACGATCACGCGCACTTGTATGCCGCGCTCGTGGTCCGCTGCGATCGCCCTGAGGATCGCGCGGCTGGACAGGTAGTAGACCTCGATATCGACCGGCTGCCGGGCGGTCTCAATAAAGCGGACGATCGGGGCGGGACCGGCGCCGGGTTCGATGAAGAGGCTCATCTGCTCCCCCGCGCGATCGCCTCGATCCCCTGGTTGAGCGAGGTGATCATCTGATGAAACTCTCCCGGCGAAAGCCGCGGCAGTCTGGTGCGATGACGACGCGGCTGCGGTGCCCGCATCGCTTCGACCGCCTGCGATGCCGCCGCGGCATCGCCGCGCGCCCAGGCCTCCGCCTGTTCGATCATCGCGCGGCAGGCCGCGTCGAGAACGGGATCCATCGGTTCCTGACGCAATGCCGCAATCTCGGCCGGGGCTGGTTTCAACATCTGTTGCAGGATCGTCTTCGGCGCTTCATCGGGACCGGCGACCGTTTCGAAACCCGCCCCGTCGTCGAGAGCGGGCACCTGGGTTTCGGGCAGATCCTGCACGTGGCGGCAGAGCGTGTCGGCGACATCCGTCCCGTCGATGAGTTTGCCGGACTCGACGGCCTCGCGCATGCCGGCGAGGATCGCATCGAGCGCGTTGCTCCGGGGCAGCGGGGCAAAGGGGTCGAACTCCCGGCCAGCTTTGCGGATGACGGTCTCGGCGGCTTCGCAGGAGGCGATCAGCACAGCGCGATCGGCCATAGCCATCTGGATCGGGCGGTTGATCCGCGAGGCGCCCTTCGGGGCGGGATTGACGTAGATCAGGTTGGCGTACATTCGCATCGCACCGAACAGGATGACTGCCTCGCCTTCAATCTGCCCGCGCAGATCCGCAAAATCCACCCGTTTGGTGCGCTGGACGTCGGCGCGCGAGGTTTCGAGATATCCGCCGACCCCTGAGGAATCATAGCCGGCGACCTGGGTGACAAAACTGTCCCCCGCGGTGTTCTCGACATAGTCCCGGGTCGGGCCGCCTTCCTGGGTCCGCATCAGGATCTGGAGATTGAGATTGCCGAGCCAGGAATAGAGCGCATCGCCGATCCTGGCGCGGATACCGGCGATCTCCTGAAAGCCGAGCATGAACGCGAAACCGAGCCCGCGCCCCATGGCGAGCATCTTGTCCATGCCGGCGACGGCGTAATAGCCGACCTCGTCGAGGGCGACCGGATAGGCGGAGGGGGAGAAGGACGGATCGTTATCGATGATATCGGCGATGTCGCCTTCGAGGTTCACGCCGAGGACCTGCGCCATCATGTTACGCATGGCCGAGACCACGATCTTGCCGAGAGCGGCGGTGGTTTCGCCGGCGTTCTCGAGGGCGGGCAGGTTGACCACGAGGATGCGGCGGTTGAGGACGATATCGCGCATATCGATGTCGCCGTTCTGGCACTTGAAGATGTGGCCGAGTGTGACGGCGAGCTGGGTGAATGTCTGCCGGAAATGCAGCAGCACGAAACTGTGCTGGCGCGAGGGTTCGGTGGATTTCTGGCGGTTCCAATCGAGTTGCAGATCGAAATCCCCGGTCTCGCCGAGATAGGCGCGGAGCGGATAGAGCAGCGCATCGGGAATATCCGCGATGTCGATCGCGTGCGGTTCGTCACGGTCGGAGATGCGGACGAGAAATTTCTTCTTCGCCGCGA
Source organism: Acidiphilium sp. (assembly GCA_028688765.1). GTDB lineage: Bacteria > Pseudomonadota > Alphaproteobacteria > Acetobacterales > Acetobacteraceae > Acidiphilium > Acidiphilium acidophilum. The sequence goes on from JAQTXO010000513.1 coordinate 1,865, forward strand.
TGGCTGCGACCGAGCGGAGTTCGGTGGCGTAGCGGATGCGCTCGATATCGATCGGGATCTGCTTGTTGTCGCGGACCCAGACGAGGACGGGGGCGAGGGAGCCGAGGAGAGCGATCGCGCCGGCGCGGAAGACGCCGTTGCTGTCCCCGCCGCCCGAGGGGTTTTCCTCGATCTGGCTGACCAGGAGTTCGCGCAGGACGTCGGCGTTGCAGGTGGCGAAGGGATTGAACGTGTTGGTATCGCGATTCCCGCTGGCAACGAGGTAGTTCTGGGTCAGCACGTCGTCCTCGCGGCCCGTGCGGCGGGCGAGCGCAATGATATCGCCGTAGAGGCGGTTCTGTGCTTTGCCGTCGACGATGGTGAAGCCGCTGCCCTGCAGGAGCGAGTTACTCAGGATGCTGATGATGCCGCGGGTCTTGCCAGCGCCGGTGGTGCCGAGGATCGGGATGCCCTGGCGCATATCGTCATCCGCCGCCCAGACCTGCTTCAGCGAGTTCCAGATATGTCCGAGATAGTAGGTTCCTGCAGCCGGGCGCGGCTTGCGCGAGCCGGGCAGCGGATGGTTGCGGTCCTTCAGCTTGGAGTGGACGGGCAGGCGGAACGGCAGCACGACGGCGCCGGAGAGCGTGTAGAGGGCGATGCCGAGGCTGCCGAGCAGGACGAGGTTCAGGGAGGCCGGTTCGATCACGCCGATGAAGCCAAGCCCGATGATCAGGAAGCCACCGAACGCGGTCCGCACCAGATCGAGGAAGCGCGTCGATCCCGGGCGGACGTCGCGATAGAGTTGCGCGCCGGTCCGCTCGGTATTGTTGTCCGGACCGATGACGATCCGCTTGCTCATGAGTGCAGCCCGAACAACGCGCCCGGATCGGGGGGCGGCGGCAGCTGCGGAGGCGGTGCTGCGAGGCGGGCGGGTTCGGGCGGTGCGACCCGCAAATGTGGCTCCAAGGGGACAGGATACGGAGCGGCGACTCCTGCCGGGCGAGCGGGCGCGACGAAAGAGGGAATGTCCAGGCCCCGTGCTGGTGCGGC
>JAQTXO010000514.1 GCA_028688765.1 Acidiphilium sp.
CGCGACAATGACGTGGCAGGACTGGTCTTGCCTTTCGGCGCGATCGAGAGCATCTCCCCCTACCCCTTCCCCTTCCTCTTCCCCTTCCCCTCTCCCTCCCCTACCCCGGCAGCCGTCCCTGAAACCCACAGGCGCGCAGATGCGAGCAATAGGCATCGTCGAGCACACCCGCGCCGTGGGCGATCTGATGCAGGTAAAGATCACCACCCCAGTTCAGCTCAAGCAAAATCGGCCCGTGGTCGGTGATCGCGACGTCCCAGGATTGCGTCCTGATCCCCGGAAACAATGGCGCGGCCCGCGTGACCAGGGATCGGAGATCGTTCCAGTCCGGGACGATGACCCCCTCGATCGCGCACCCCGTATCGGGATGGATCGGATCGCGCCGCAGCGACGTCGCTTTCCCCGTCATCACCCGCGTTACCGCACCCGTGGCGAGGTCGATCGCGCCAAGCCGGTTGCCCTCCCGCCAGTAATTATCCGCCTCGTTCATCCGGATCGGGATTTTCAGGGCGGCGCGATGGATGACCGGGCCGGCATCCGTGAGCAACACCAGCACCCGCACCGTGCAGAGGCGTCCACCCGACATACGGCCCAGTTCAGTTGGAGGCAGGAGCGCGCGCTGGATCAGATACCCGCCCCGATAATCGAGGATGCGGGCTGCGACAGCCGGTATCGGCACGGTGGCGCCGGTCACCGCCCGGATCGTATCCGACGCGGGATCGACCGACACCGCATGGAGCACCCCAACGCTGAACACGCCATCGATCGGTTTGGCCACCAACGGATACTGCGACGGATCGCGCAGGAACCCGACAACATCATCGATCGAGCGCAACGCCGCGGCACCATCCAGGCCCCGGGTCGGATGTGCGACCCCGGTTATTTCGGGGACGGCGGCAATACCGGCTGCGGACAAGGTCGCTTGCGCGATGAGCTTGTCATCGGCAACAGCGCGCCAGCCGTAATCGCAGGTCGTGCGATGAAACAAACCCTGCGCGGCAAGCCCCACGAAACGTGCTCGATCGCCCGGCATCAGCTCGTGATCCCACAGCCGATGCTGCAAGAACTCCACCGGCATCAATCGACCCGGACCACGACTCAAGCGATAGGTCGACACCAACAGGCGCATCAGCTCGCCCAGCGTGGGCGCGGCATGCGGCAGCGCGGCTCGAATATCGACAGTCGGCAGTTTGCCCGCAATAGGGACGGCATCCGCCCCGTAGGGTCGGGAATTGGCTAGCGCGAGTTCCATCACAACACCTCCAGCCGGAAGCATTGCGAGCCCGATCGCAAGTGCACACTTCAAACCGAACCCGCCGGTTCACGTTTCGGTGATGATGGAATGCAGGCGCGGAAGGGGATTGCCGGGGCGAATAGATCAGTGAAGCGATGTGCTGATGTCTCTCGGCAATCCGGCCCTCACGGCCGGCCGGCCGCAGATTCAGCCGCGTTTCGAGAACCGGTCGTAGGCGGTAATCCGCTGCACCGATGGTTCCCGTCCCGCACCCAGAACCTTGGTCTTGAGATAGGCGATCTCATCGGACTGCTTCGCCTCCGGAACGTCGATATACCATGTCCGCGGCCGGAACCCTGTGTCCCCGCCCCAACGATAACCCCGGCGTTTCAGATCATCCTTGAGATCGAACGGCGCGCCCTCGGCCCAGACCCGCCACGTCACGCCCCGGGCGCGATCGAGCAGACGGCTCATCGCAATCGTGCCCGAATGCGGCAGTGGCAGGGCCAGCAGCTCGATCGCCGCGAGGCAATCATTCGCTGCCCGGTGCCGGTCGTAGAAGAAGCCCGCCCCCATCGCGAGGTAGGCAAGTTTCAGGCCCTCAACCCCCTCCGCGACCCAATCCACCTCCGTCATCGAACACGCCCAGGGCTTGCCCGCGAAAGCCGGACATAGTCGCTCGATGAAACGACGATCAAAGGCCGCATTATGGGCGACCACGAGAGCGGCGGGGGCCACCATTCCCTCCACCGTCGTCAGATCGATCGTCTGGTCGGTCACCATGGCATCGGTGATGCCGGTCAGGGCCACCACCTCGGGCGGTATCGAGCGACCAGGATCACGAAAGGACTGGAAGGGCTCGCCGACACCGATGATCCGACCGTCAAGCGCATAGGTGAACGGCACGATCGCGATCTCGATGATCTCATCGGTTCCGGCATCGAGCCCGGTGGTCTCAACATCAACAAATAATCCCGACCGGGTTGGCGTGCCGGGTTCGACCGCGACCGGCGTGCGGGGTGCCAGCTTGCGCAGGACGCGGTAGGCACCGGAGGTACTGAGCGTCCGCGCCATCTCCTCGAGCCGCTTCACCTCCTCTTCGGTCATGGTCCCTCCCCTCCAGCGGCTGATCGCATGCGGTTCATAGCCCCTGGCGGCCCGCCAAGGCCATCAAACCTCGAATGCGCCTCGAGAGCGCGTCCCCTCAATAGGCGGTTCCAACCAGGATCTCTCCAATCCGCGTCGTATAGCGGGGCGACAAATTCATCGCCTTGGCTGTCCAGGTCCGCGTAATCCCCATCGCGAGCGGACGCAGCGTGTCACGACCGAACCGGCCATTGACCGCATCGAGCGCCGCCATCGCCCGCGCCGACCGCACAGGATCCCTGGTCGGAAACAGCGACACCGGCTGACTGCCCGCATCGATCAACTCGCCGAGCATGATCCCCGCCTTCGAATACCGGAACCCCGTGCGCCACATCGGCTCCAGCATGCGGATCGCCTCACCGATCAACGATGTCGTATCGTTCGTCGGCTCGATCCGGGCCGAATGCTGGTTGCTGTACCAGGGATCGCCATTGTGCGGATTGGTGTGGAGCAGAACCGTCATCGTGCTGGCGAGCAAACCATGCTCGCGCAATTTCTCGCCGGCGCGGGTCGC
>JAQTXO010000515.1 GCA_028688765.1 Acidiphilium sp.
AGGTGCGGGCGTGCATCGCGGCGTAGACGCCGCCGATGATCGAGAGGGGGACGACGATGACGAAGGCGACGGCGGCGAGTTTGAGGGAGTTCAGCAGGGCGGCGATGACGAAGGGGGCGACCGGGGTGCGGTAGGTGTAGGAGATGCCCATGTTGCCGGTGACGAAATTGCTGATCCAGCGCCAGTATTGGACCGGGATGGGCAGGTTGGTGCCGAGCTGGCGGTTGAGGGTGGCGACGGCGACCGGATCGGCAAGGGGGCCGAGGATGGCGCGGCCGACATTGCCGGGGAGGAGTTGCGCGCCGGCGAACACCACCATGCTGAGCAGCCAGAGCGTGATCAGCGCGAGGCCGAGACGCTGGACCAGCATGGTGGCGAGGCGGGCGGGCATGGTTCAGATGCCCATGGTCAGGCGATGGTTGCGTGTTGCAGGAAGACCTGGGACATGCCGGTGACCGCGACACCGGAGACGTTGGGGGCGGTGGCGGCGAGGTAGTTGTAGAAATAGGCGAAGATGATCGGGGTTTCATCGAGCAGGAGGCGTTCGATCTTGCCGGAGGTGACGCGCTGGCGGCTGAGATCGACGTCGGCGATGTAGTCGGCGACCAGCTTGTCGTAGGTCGGGTTTTTGAAATGGGCGGCGTTCCAGGTGCCGTTGCTGAGCAGGGGGGCGGCGAGGAAGACATTGGGCACGCCGCGCGCGCCGTAATCGGTGATGCCCATCTGGCTGTCGAGCCAGTCCGAATTTCCGAAGGTGGCGGCACCGTAATAGGCGGCGCCGGTTTCGATTTTCAGGTTGATTTTGATGCCGATTTCGGCGGCGGCGTTCTGGATCAGGACGGCGTAGTCGGGGATTTCCTGGACCTGTTCCGTGGTGAGGGTGACGGTGGCACCTTTGGACATGCCGGCTTCCGCCATCAGGTGCTTGGCCTCGGCGATGTTCATGGCGCGCTGGGGGACGGTTTTGTTGGTCGAGGGGAAGATGGGCGCGAAGGGACTGTCGTTGCCGAGGTCGGAATAGCCGCGGAACAGGCCCTGGATGATGCCGGGGCGGTTGAGGGTGAGGGCGACGGCGCGGCGGACCCGTTTGTCGGTGAAGGGGGCCATGTCGCAGCGCATGTGGACTTCGCGGTGGGCCGAGGAGCGGAGGTTGAGGATCTTGACGCTCGGGTTGTTCAACAGGCCCTGCGCGCCCTGCACCGCGATTTGCTGGATGACGTCGACCTGATTGCCCTGCAAGGCGAGGATTTGCGATTGCTGGTTGGTGTAGAAGCTGAATTCGGTGCGGGCGGGCAGGACCTTGCCGCCCCACCAATGGGGGTTGGGCAGGAAGCTGGCGCCACGACCCGGCGTGTATTTATCAAGGATGAAGGGGCCGGTGCCTTCGAATTTTTCCTGATATTTCGCGGCGTCCGACCCGGCGGGGCAGATGATGGCGTTGTAGTTGTCCGACGAGACCAGATAGGGGAAGTTGCCGTTCGGGGCGTCGAGATGGAAGGCGACGGTGTGATCGTCGATCTTGACGACGCCTTTGGGGCTGAGCACGCCCTTGAAGGTCGAGAGGGCGTTGGAGCCGAGTTTGGGGTCGGCGAGGCGGGCGAGGGAATAGACCACGTCATCCGCGGTCATCGGCTTGCCGCCGTGGAATTTCACGCCTTTGCGGAGCTTGAAGGTCCAGATCGCGCCGGTTTTGTCCGATGACCAGGAGGTGGCGAGCTGGGGTTTCAGATGGAGGGTGGGATCGTCGAGGCAGAGGAATTCGCCGGCCTGCTGGAGCATGCAGAGGCCGCCGGTGTCGCCCACGGTGATCGGGTTGATCGGGCCGGTCGGGCCGAGCATGGCGACGCGGATGGTGGCGCCGGGTTTGCCGGCGGCGCGGGCGAGGCTGGGGGTGCCGAGAAGGCCGGCGAGCATGGCGGCGGACAGACCGTAGGCGGTGCCGTGGCGGAGCAGGCCGCGACGGTCGATATGTCCGGCGAGGTATTCGTCGATGACGTGGCTCTGCAGCTCGTTCGCGGTGCGGCGGAGAAGGTCGAAATCGTTGGATTGACGCGTCACCTGTTGGTCTCCCGATGCTTGTTCATGTCTGGGCGTGAACCCGATGGAATGGCAGGGTGATGTGATCCGGAGCGAGTGTGGGGGGATTTTCCGGTCAGATCAAATCATTTGTGGTGCAGGGCGGGTGAAAGCGGGCAGGAAGCGGGAAGACTTCTTTTTGTGAACAAAAAGAAGCAAAAAAACTTTGTTCCTTTGGGACTGGGGCGTCGAAGCCACCTGAGACCCAGATCAAAAAAAGTTTTTTGCTTCTTTTTTACAAAAAAGAAGCGCTTCCTGTCGCCTGCGGAAACCACAATGCTGCCAAACTGAAACATCCGGCCAGCGCAAAAATGCGATTTGCCTATCTGATTTCGTCATATCGGTACGGCGTCGATCTGCTTTCGGGGGCAGGCGCGATCTGCGATAATCGGGTCTTCCAGCCAGGGTCGTCCGTTCACTGCAATGATAAAATATGCGCCGCTCTACGCGACCGTGCTGTTCGCCCAGATCGCGCTGGGGCTGCTGACGCCGTTGACGCCGATATTGCTGCTTTCGCACGGGATTGCGACTTTCGCGATCGGGATCGTGGCGTCGGCCTATTATGGCGGGACGCTGGTGGGCAGCCTGGTGGTGCCGTGGGTGCTGATGCGGATCGGGCATATCCGGGCGCTGGTGATTTTTTGCGTGGTGGCGGCGGATGCGACGCTGCTGACGCGCGGGGTCGGATCGGTGGTGCCGTGGATCGGCATCCGCTTCGTCGTCGGGATGTGCAGCATCGGCGTGTTCACCGTGGTGGAAAGCTGGCTCAATGCCACGGCGCGGCGCGGGGTGCGGGGGCGGGTGTTCGGGT
>JAQTXO010000047.1 GCA_028688765.1 Acidiphilium sp.
GGGCGGATGACGCCGACCGGCATGGTCGCGGCCTCGCCGATCACGCCGTGCGAGAGGCGCACGACTTCGAGCGAGCCGCCGCCGAGGTCGGCGAGGATGCCGTCCGCGCCCGGAATGCCGCACAGCACGCCTTCGGCGGAAAGCCGGGCTTCCTCCTCGCCGGTCAGGGTGATCACTTTCAGGCCGGGGGTGGCGGCTTCGAGCCGTGCGGTGAAGTCCGGGCCGTTGGCGGCATCGCGCACCGCCGAGGTTGCCAGGGCCTCGAACGGGTGGGCGTTCATCGCGCGCGCGATCGCGCCGTAGCGGCGTATGACGGTCACGGCGTCGTCCATCGAGGCGGTGTCGAGCAATCCGGTGCGGATCAGACCGCGTGCGAGGCGGAGGACCGCTTTTTCATTGAAGATTTGGACCGGGTTGCGCGACTGGCCCTGGAACACGACCAGACGAACCGAATTCGATCCGAGATCGACCACCGCACGACGCGCATTGCTCTCCATGGGCCGCTGGATAGCCGGTCGGCCCGGCACGCGATAGGGGAACGGGCAAGAAAATCAGGTGACAGTTCGTCGAATTTGGCGTTTGACTTCGGTGGATTGCTTCGCAACATAGTACGCTCGCGACAGAAAGTGACAGGACATGATCTCGCCTTTGATGCCGAATTACAATCGGATCGACGTTTCGTTCAGCCATGGCGAAGGTGCCTGGCTGGTGGCGAGCGATGGGCGACGCTTTCTGGATTTCGGGGCGGGGATTGCCACCTCATCGCTCGGTCACGGGCATGAGGGGTTGAGCCGCGCGATTGCCGAACAGGCGGGGCGGGTGATGCATGTTTCGAACCTGTACCGGGTGCCGCAGGCCGAACGGCTGGCGGAGCGGCTGGTTGATGCGAGTTTCGCCGACAGCGTGTTTTTCTGCAATTCGGGAGCGGAGGCGAACGAGGCGCTGGTCAAGGCATTTCGCCGGACCATGGCGGATGAGGGCAAGCCGGAGCGGTACCGGGTGATCTGCGCCGAGGGGGCGTTTCATGGCCGGACGCTGGCGATGATTTCGGCCACCGGGAATGCGAAATATCTCGCAGGATTCGGGCCGGCCGTGGACGGGTTCGACCATGTTCCGTTCAATAATCTCAATGCCCTGCGCATGGCGATCACGCCGGAGACGGCGGGGATTCTGGTCGAGCCGATCCAGGGCGAGGGCGGCGTCCGGCCGGCGGATGCGGCGTATCTGCAGGGATTGCGCGCGGCGGCCGATGAATTCGGCCTGCTTCTGGGGTTCGATGAAGTGCAGAGCGGCATGGGGCGGACCGGGCGATTATTCGCCCATGAATGGGCCGGGGTGCAGCCGGATGCGGTGAGTACTGCCAAGGGCATCGGCGGCGGATTTCCGCTTGGCGCGATGCTGGCGCGCGAGCGGGTGGCGAAGGCGCTGGTGCCGGGGAGCCACGGCACCACCTATGGCGGCAGTCCGCTCGCCTGCGCGGCGGGGAATGCGGTGCTCGACGTTCTGCTGGCGCCGGGATTTCTCGATGGGGTCGTCGCCTCCGGCGACCGGTTCCGCGCAGGGCTGGAGGGGCTGGTGCATCGCTATCCGGACGTGTTCAGTGCGGTACGGGGACGGGGATTGCTGCAAGGACTGGTCTGCCTCGTGCCGAATGGCGAGGTGCAGGCGGCGTGCATGAACGAAGGGTTGCTCGTGGTCGCCGCCGGGGAAAACGTCGTGCGGCTGATACCGCCACTGATCGTCGGCGATGCCGAAATCGACGAGGCGCTCCTGCGGCTCGATGGTGCCGCGCGGCGGTGCAGGCCCTCGCTGATGATGAACGCCGCGAAATGAGCGCCGCCGCTGAGTTGGACGCGCGGGGCGAGACGCCCCGGCATTTCCTGGATATCGCGATGATCGAGGCCCCGGTGCTGCGCCGTATCCTCGATCAGGCGGTGCGGTTCAAACGGGCGGGACGCTCGGCCTCGCGACCGCTTGCGGGGCGGGCGCTGGCACTGATTTTCGAGAAACCCTCGACCCGGACGCGGGTGAGTTTCGAGATGGCGATGCGCGGCCTCGGCGGCGATGTGGTGATGCTGTCGTCGCGGGAGATGCAGATCGGGCGGGGCGAGACGGTGGGCGATACCGCCCGGGTGCTCTCACGCTATGTCGACGCAATTATGCTGCGGACCGACCGGGAATCGAAGCTCCGCGAACTGGCCCGCCATGCGACCGTGCCGGTGATCAACGGATTGACCGAGCGTTCCCACCCCTGCCAGGTGATGGCAGATGTGATGACGTTCGAGGAGCGGCATGGGCCGATCGCGGGGCAGAGTGTCGCCTGGATCGGCGATGGCAACAATATGGCCAAAAGCTGGATCGAGGCGGCTGGGCGATTCGGGTTTACGCTCAACCTGGCATGTCCGCCGGAATTGCTGCCCGATGCCACAGCGCTCGACTGGGCGCGGGCACAGGGGGCCGATATCCGGCTGACACCGGACCCTCTCGAGGCGGTTGCCGCCGTCCGATGCGTCGTGACCGATACCTGGGTGAGCATGGGGGACGAGGATGCGGAGCATCGGCATAGCGTGCTGGCAGGTTATCAGGTTGATGAGGCGTTGATGCGCCGGGCGGCACCGGATGCGATTTTCATGCATTGCCTGCCCGCGCACCGGGGCGAGGAAGTGACCGAAGGGGTGATCGACGGACCGCAATCGGTCGTGTTCGATGAAGCCGAGAACCGGCTGTTCGCGCAGCAGGGTATTCTGGCCTGGGCGTTTGGAAGCTGAGGGCAAGGCCGTAGCGGTCAAAAACTCCTCGAACAGCGCATCTTCCGCCGTGTGCGCGGATTCAGCGAGGTCGCGCTGTACCGGACATAGGCACGTAGCCGGACGAAACGAAGGTCAGCTCCAGACCGTGAACGCCGCAATGAGAAGCAGAATCACGATCAGGCTGATCACGGTTATGACGAGGAATCGCGTGAAGCCGTTCCAACCAGCCTGACTGCCACGTTCGAGCTGTTCCAGCCCGATGGGAAGATTGTTCGGTGTTTCAGTATCAGCCATCATTCCGCCTCGACCCTTTCGCGTTGTATTCGCGCATTCTCATGTCACACGGTTTCGTGACACATTCAATGGATATTGTGGATTGAAGTCAAGCGCAAGGGCTGACCAGCGCGTTCGAAGCATCTGCAGGGATCGCCGGTTGACCGAGATAATGGCGCAGCGCCATCGGATAGATGATGTGTTCCTGCGCGAGTACCCGCGCGCCGAGTTCCGACTCGGTATCGCCGGGGAGCACCGGCACCGCCGCCTGTGCGAGAATCGGGCCTTCATCCATGATTCCCGTGACCAGATGGACCGTGCAGCCATGAATCCGGCTGCCGGCGGCGAGAGCCCTGGCATGGGTATCGAGCCCGGGAAAGGACGGCAGGAGCGAGGGGTGAATGTTGAGCATGCGCCCAGCCCAGGACTGGACGAAGGCCGGAGTCAGCAGCCGCATGTAACCGGCAAGGCACACGAGGGAACAATTGGCTGCGATCAGTTCCTGATGCAGGCACGCTTCGTGGCCTTCCCGGTCGTTCCTGAAGTCGCGGCTGGGGATGGCATGCGCGGCGATCCCGTGCTGGCGGGCGATATCGAGCCCGGCAGCGTCCGCCCGGTTGGACAGGACGAGCGCGATCGTTGCGGGAAAATCGTCGCGGGCGGCGGCGCGGATCAGGGCCTGCATGTTGGACCCCCGGCCCGAAATCAGGATTCCGACCCGCGTCTTCACGCGAACAGCGCCTCGGGGTCGGTGATCTGCACACGCGCGCTGCCGGTTTCCGGGATAATCCGGCCGAGTTCGAATGGGATGATGCCTTCGTCCTGCAAGCACGCAATGGCGGCGGCCAAATCATCGGGGCGGATGATCAGGACCATGCCGATTCCGCAATTGAAGACACGCAGCATCTCGGTGGCCGCAACGCCGCCCGCCTGCGCCAGCCAGCGGAACACCGGCGGCATCGGCCAGAGTCGATCGAGCGTTGCAGCGCACGAGTCAGGCAGCACGCGCGGCAGATTTCCGGGCAGGCCACCGCCGGTGATGTGAGCCGCAGCCTGGAGCAGACCTGCACGTGTGAGCGCCAGAACAGGCTTCACGTAAAGCGCGGTCGGCACCATCAGCGCCGCACCCAGAGTTTGTCCCGGCATGAACGGGGCCTCGTCGGTCAAAGCGAGGCCGGTAGTTTCGATGATCCGGCGGACCAGGGAAAATCCATTCGAGTGGACGCCGGTGCCGGGCAGGCCGAGCAGAATATCGCCCGGCACCACGTCACGCGGCAGGGTGGCACCACGCTCGACCGCACCGACCGCGAAACCGGCGAGATCGTAATCGCCCTTGCCGTACATCCCCGGCATTTCGGCGGTCTCACCGCCGGCCAGGGCGCAGCCGACCTGGCGGCAACCGTCCGCGATGCCCGCGATGACCTTGCCGGCAATCGCCGGATCGAGCTGGCCGGTTGCGAAATAGTCAAGAAAAAACAACGGCTCGGCGCCCTGGACGATCAGGTCGTTGACGCACATCGCGACGAGATCGATCCCCACGGTATCGTGAATGCCGGACTCGATGGCGAGGCGGAGTTTGGTACCGACACCATCGGTGGTGGCGACCAGGATCGGGTCGGCGAAGCCGGCTTCCCGAAGGTCGAACAAAGCACCGAAGCCGCCGATTCCGCCGAGCAGTCCGGCGCGGGCCGTCGCCTTCGCCAGAGGTTTGATGGCCTCGACCAGCGCATCGCCAGCCTCGATATCCACGCCGGCGTCGCGATAGGTCACACCGTTCCTGCCGTTGCCGCTGGTCATGCAAGCCTCCGATGCGCTAATCACACTTCATGATCGAACGGCTCCCACAACGCGGCAGCGACGCGCCGAACGATTCCGGATCGGCACCATGCTGCCGCTCGGCGCGTCTATCACCACAACCGCCGGACCAGCGCAACCGCGTCGCTGAAACAGAGGGAACGGACTTGACGGCCGCGTCCTTCCGCCTTTGGTGATTGCGGTGTTTTCAAAAGGCTGCATCATGATTCAGAATGGCGGAACGGTATGAGCGGGCGGATCGAGCCGGGACCGCGCTGGCAGCGGCTGTTGGGGATCGGCGCCGTGATCGTGCTGGCGGTGCTGTTCCTGCGCCTGTTCTCCCCGATCCTGCTGCCCTTCGTCGCGGCGTCGGGGATCGCTTATTTTCTCGACCCGGCGGTATCCGCCCTGGCCCGTTTCCGGGTGCCGCGCGCGCTGGGTACCGCGATCATGCTGCTGGCCCTGATCGCCGGTGTGGTGCTGTGCGCGCTGCTGCTTTATCCGCTGATCACCGCGCAGATCGGGCTGCTGACCCAGCAGCTGCCAGGCATGATCGAGAATGTGCAGAAATTCGCGACCCACGAAATCAACAGCATTCAGCACCGGCTGGGGCAGGGATTCGTCTCGACCAAGCTGAAGGCCTTCGTCAGCAACGAGGCCGGCACGATCATGGGGTTCGTCGGCACCGCGGCGCGGCGCGTGGTCGGCACCGGCTTCGCCTTGTTCAATATCCTGACCCTGCTGATCATCACCCCGATCGTTGCGTTCTATTTCCTGCGGGACTGGCCCTTCGTGATCGCGCGGGTGGATAGCTGGCTGCCCCGATCGCATGAGAGTGTCATCCGCAATCTTGCCCAGGAAATCAGCCGGATCCTGAACGCGTGGCTGCGCGGGCAGGCGATATGCTGCCTGTTTCTGGGGGTTTTCTACGCGGTGGCTTTAAGCCTTGCGGGGTTGAATCTCGGCCTCGTGATCGGGCTGACCGCCGGTCTCCTGTCGTTCATCCCGTATGTCGGGACGATTGTGGGGGCGATATCCTCGATCGTTCTGGCGCTCGGCCAGTTCAACGGGATCGACCACATCATCATTGTGGCGGTGATTTTCGTGGTGGGGCAACTGCTGAACGACTACGTCGTGGCCCCGCGCTTTCTGGGCGACCGGCTGGGACTGTCGGCGGTCTGGGTCATTTTCGCCCTGTTCGCCGGCGCGGAAACCTTCGGCTTTCTCGGCGTGATGCTGGCCGTGCCGGTGACCGCGACCCTCGGCGTGCTCGCGCGGTTCTGGCTGCACCGCTATCTGCAAAGCTCGCTCTATCTGGATCCACCGAACCCCGGTGTCTGACACGGCCGCAACGTCCCGCCAGTTGGCGCTGCCCTTCGACGAGCCGGAGCCGTTCTCGGCGGAGGATTTCATCGCGGCCCCTTCGAATGCCGCTGCCCGCGCCGCGCTGGCAGCGCCGGAAACCTGGGTCAACGCAAGACTGATCGTGTGGGGCGCCGCCGGGTGCGGCAAGAGCCATCTGGCGAGTGTCTGGGCCGCGGAGCATGGGGCTGCCACCATCGTTGCCGCGCGCCTGCGCGAAGCATGGCAGCCACCATCCGCCGCGCTGGTGATCGAGGATATCGATGTGATGGCTTCACCCGTCGCACTGTTCGCAACCCTTGAATCCGCCGCCGGGCGGCGATCACCGGTTCTCATGACCAGTCGCCAGCCGCCGGGACGGCTCACCATCCCGTTGCCCGATCTTGCGAGCCGGTTGCGCGCGAGCCTCGCCATTCCGATCGAGGTCCCCGAGTCCGCTTTGCTCGACGGACTCCTGCTGCGCCTCGCCGCCAACCGCCAACTCGTTCTGCCCACCAGCCTGCATCAGTTTCTGCTGCATCGGCTGCCGCGCCGGCCCGGCGTGTTGCGTGAAGCCATTGCACGGCTGGATCGCTATGCCCTCGCCTTGGGCACCGCCCCATCCCGCCGTATCGCCGAACGTCTGCTCGCCGAACTGACGGACCCGCCGGAAGCGTCAGCGCCGGAAGAGCCGAAGCACGGGAGGGGGGACGATTATATCGAGAATCATGAAAGCGGCACGCGCAGACTGCTTTAGCCGCCGACGATTTCATGCCAACATCTGCCGATGGATCATGGCACCGACATCGCCCCCGCCGCAGCAACCATCATGCCGACCGATCCGGCGCGATTCATCAATCGCGAATTATCCTGGCTCGATTTCAACCTGCGGGTCGTCGGGGCGGCGGAAAACCCGCGCTATCCCCTGCTCGAACGCCTGCGGTTCGTTTCGATCAGCGCCTCCAACCTCGACGAATTCTATTCGGTCCGGGTCGCGGGCCTGATTGGTCAGGCACGTGCCGGGCTGGTCCTGCAATCCTCGGATGGCCAAACACCGGGACAACAGCTGAGCGAAATCAACCGGTGCGCCCGAAGCCTGATGGCAACCCAGCAGCAGGTGTTCTCAGCACTTCGCGACGAGCTTGCGGCGGTCGGGCTGACCATCGTCGGCACCTCCGGGCTGAAAGCCGAGGATCTGCGGTTTCTCGACACTTATTTCATGGAACGGGTCTTTCCGGTTCTGACGCCCCTGGCCATCGACCCCGCCCACCCGTTCCCGTTCGTCGGAAACATGGGGCTGGTGCTCGCGCTCAAGCTGATCCGCGAGGAAGATGCGGGAGTGATGCGCGCGCTGATTCCTCTGCCGTCGCAAATCAGGCGGTTCATCCGCCTCCCCGATGCGAGTCCGGCGACCATCCGGTTCGTCATGCTGGAAGATCTGGTCGCGCTGTTCCTCGACCGGTTGTTCCACGGTTTTCGTCCGGCCGGTTCGGGTCTGTTCCGGGTCTCGCGCGACACCGACGTCGAGTTCGAGGAGGAAGCCGAAGATCTGGTGCAATCCTACGAAACGGCTTTGAAGCGGCGGCGGCGGGGGGCGGCGATCCAGTTGACCCTCGCCAGCGACATGCCCGAGGATTTGCGGACCTTCGTGATCGACGAGGTCGAAGCCCCGGAAGACGAGTTGTTCATCGAGTCCGGCATGCTCGGGCTGGTCGATCTCAAGGAAATGATCGTCGATGATCGGCCGGAACTGCTTTTTCACGGCTACACGCCGCGCTTTCCCGAGCGTATCCTTGACTTCGGCGGGGATTGTTTCGCGGCGATCCGCAACAAGGACATTATCGTTCACCATCCGTTCGAGAGCTTCGACGTGGTGGTGCAATTCCTTCGCCAGGCGGCGGGCGATCCCAATGTCGTCGCGATCAAGCAGACGCTGTATCGCACCAGCCGGGATTCGCCCATCGTCGGCGCTCTGATCGAAGCAGCAGAATCCGGTAAGAGTGTGACCGCCATGGTGGAATTGCGCGCCCGGTTCGACGAGGAAGCCAACATCCGCCTCGCCCGTGCGCTCGAAGCTGCGGGGGTGCAGGTCGTGTACGGGTTTCTAGGGCTGAAAACCCACGCCAAACTCTCGCTCGTAGTCCGGCGCGAAGGCAGTTCGATGCGCGCCTATGCCCATTTCGGCACCGGGAATTATCACCCGATCACGGCGCGGATCTATACCGATCTTTCGTTTTTCACCTGCGATCCCGAGATGACCCGGGATGCCGCCCGCCTGTTCAATTACATGACCGGTTATGCGCGGCCCGAACACATGGAACAACTCGCGTTCAGTCCGATCAGTACCCGACGCACGATCGAAACCCTGATCGATGCCGAAATCGCCGCCGCCCGGGACGGACATAGTTCCGGTATCTGGCTCAAGCTCAATTCACTGGTCGACGAGCGGTTGATCGACCAGCTCTACCGGGCGTCATCCGCCGGCGTTCCGATCGTCTGCGTCATCCGGGGTATCTGCTGCCTGCGCCCTGGGGTGCCCGGCTTGTCCGAAACCATCAAGGTCAAATCGATCATCGGGCGTTTCCTCGAACATGCCCGGATCGCCGTGTTCGCGAACGGTGCCGAAATGCCAAGCCGCGCCAACAAGGTGTTCATTTCCAGCGCCGACTGGATGGCGCGCAACATGGATTGGCGGATTGAAACCTTCGTGCCGATCCACAATCCCACCGTTCACGCGCAGGTGCTCGACCAGATCATGGCGGTCAACCTCCGCGACGATGTCGATTCCTGGACCCTTCATGCCGATGGCAGTTGGTCGAAACAGCCCGAAGGCGAGCATCCGGTTTCGGCGCACGAGTATTTCATGACCAATCCCTCCCTCTCCGGGCGAGGCTCAGCTCTGCGCAACCCGATCAATCATCAGCAGCGCGAGAAAAATCGGTACCGCAAGACATTCCTGATCAACGAGTAGAAGCGGTCGCCTGCAACGTCCGGCGCACCGCGCCAAGATGATTGGCACATATCGCATGCGCTTCCCAAAGCTGCGCGATATACGCCGCCACCTGCGACTGCCGGGCGGCAACCGGCACGACGGGATCACCCGGGCAGTCGAGCAATGCTGCAGGAATATCGGGCTGGACCAGTTTGATCTTGGTGATGGTCACCGGTGGCGGTGCCGCACAGCCGGCGAGCAGCGCACAAATCACAATGGCCCTCATCATTTCGGTGCTCCCTGTTCTTTCGCAATCGATGCAAGCGTGTCTTGAAGAACGGGAGCAACGACAGCATCATCCTGCGCCGGTGCGGCGGTGATTGTTGCCAGCAGCCCATCGCTAAATCGGGCCAGACCCGCATCGGAGGCGAGGGTCGACGTCAGTGTGCTCTGCCATAGGGCGCTCTCGGCCTGAAGCCGTTTCAGTGTCGTCAGATTCTGCTTATTGGTTGCGCTCAATTGTGCAATCGTCGTCTGGGCCGCTGCCATCGACCGCTTGTCGGCCGCAAGCTCGCTTTGCAGATGATGCACGAACAACCATCCCCCGGTCACGAGCATCGCCGCCAAAATCCAGGGGAGATACTTGATCACATACGAAACCAATAGCGTCGGCATGTTCAACCTCCGAACCGATTGCCCAGTCCCATGCCGATCGCGCCCGCCGCGATGGCCGAACCCAGCCCCATCCCGAATCGCTCGGGATCGAATTGTTGATGTCTGACGAGAACCGTGAAAACCTCGAGACCGATGAAGCTCACCACGCCGAGGATCGACAGGACCGCCATCTCGTCGGATCGCCCATTGGGGTCCGATACGAGTTCGAACAGAAACTTCTTCATGTTGCGTTGATCCGGATCAGGAGGGAACGTGCAGGAAATAGGCGACGACGCTGCCTATCACCGCCGAGATGAGCCCGACGACGATCATCGTGACCCGGTGTACGCCGGACTGTTCACCCCTGAACTGGGCAAGATCGGCGTGGAATCTCGATAATTCCTTGACAAGCTCATCCGATTTTCCAACGAAGCGATCCTGTGCGGCTGCCACCTGCATTTCGAACCGGTTGCGCCAGGACTCCCGCGCCATATGCCTCGCTTCCATCGATGCGATATCGCGGCGGGCCGAAGCCACCTCGCTCTGCAGCAAGGCAACCTCGGAGCGTAGATCCGTCATGGCGTCTCGCCATAGGGCGATCACGTCCTCTGCACTCATCTCAGGTCGGTGTAGTGGCGAGGGGAAGCCCATAGGCAGTCGCCTGCAACGGCATATTGGCCGCAAACGAGCCCCCGAGGTCGGCTCCGATCGTCCATCCGGCCGGTTGTTCGATGGTCGAGAAGTTGTCGGTCACGGCATCACCTCTCCCGATCTGGGTACTGCCATAGGGGTAATAGAACAGACATTGCGCCGCCGGATTGGTCGGGGCCTGCGACAGGGTCACCGCGATATGGGTGGCGTCGACCCGGCTGGCGGCGGTCGCGGTGATGATCGGCCCCGGCACCGCCACCGATCCGCCATCCATGAGTGCGAAACCCACCCCGTTTACCGCCTGCAACGGCACGACCAGATCGGTCCCCGCATCATGCTGGATAGTAAGGATAATCTCGGTCGCACTCGCCTGATACGCATGCACGATCGCAGGACCGCCTTTGACCGGCAGCGTATCCGCCGGTACCGCACCAGCCGGGATCGTATCCGAAAGCCCCAGCGCAAGGGCGGCGCGCGCAGCGGTATGGGCGCCGAGTTGTCCATACCTCAGCAAATCGACCTGATCGCGATGTTGCGGATCTCCCCCCGAGAACAACCCCGTCGCCGGGTCCCACGTCGCATTGAGCGGGTTCGAATCCGCCGTCTGGGCAATGAACACCGCGATTCCCTGCGAAGGATCGAGCGAAAGGTCGAGCACACTCTCGCGCACCATTTGGACACCGATATCTGTCTCGTAGGGAATCGCACTCCACATCAGCAGCGGCATCTGCGCCGCGCTGCGGTTGAACAGCGCGCGCGTCAACCCGGCAAGCCTGCTGATAGTCCCTTTGTAGAGGGCCTTGTTGGCATAGGGCATCGTGCTGTCCTGTTCGGACCACGGCCACAGAAGAAAGACGATATCGCTCTCGTCGCTGGACGAAACCAGCGCCTGCGCGCCGGTGAGATAGGCCGTCAGTGCCTGGCCGTCAGGGCCGAAAGACCATCCCGCAGGACTCGATCCATCACCTGGATTCGTCAGGAATGTCCCGTTACCGGCCCCGGGCGGAAACAGAGGCGGTGAGGAATTCGATATCGGATGCCCGGCAATCAGTGAATAACGCGCGGGGCTGATATAATCGCCGGATTGAAGGGAGGTCGAACCCCAGGCGGCCGCACCAAGATACCATGCAACACCCTGTGCCAGCGCGAGGCTCGCCGACGCTTGGGTGCACCACTCGGCATTCGACTGACCCATCACCAGAAGATTGACACCACGGCGTGCGCCCAGCACCC
>JAQTXO010000048.1:0-1828 GCA_028688765.1 Acidiphilium sp.
TGCCGCCATCATCATGCCGGCAGTCAACAGCGAGGCGATGGCCGAGCATCTTCGGGAAATCAGCACGCAGGTCGCGCCCGGCGCGCACGCCGTGCTGGTGCTCGACGGCGCCGGCTGGCATCAAGCCGGCGAACGGTTGCCGGTGCCCGACTACATCAGCCTGCTATCGCTGCCGCCCTATTCGCCAGAGCTCAACCCCGTCGAAAACATCTGGCAATTTCTGAGCGATCACCCAACGAGACTGGATCAAAGCGGTCATTGAATAGGCAGGTTGGTATGAAATTCGAGTCGGGCTCTTATGCTACAATCTGGGGCGTTTCGTTACTTCGGGCCGATTTGCGGAATGCGGGTCAGGCCCGGCGCCGGGTCAGGATGGTCTGGATGATCACCGCGATCAGCAGGAAGATGCCGCTGGCGAGATTCTGGTAATAGGAGCTGAGATTGCCGATCTGGTCGATGACGTTTTCGATCAGGCCGAGCAGCAGGACGCCGGAGAGCGCGCCGGCCATGGTGCCGACGCCGCCGGTGAGCAGGACGCCGCCGATGACGGCGGCGGCGATCGATTTGAGTTCCTCCCCCTGCCCTGCCGTCGAGATGCCCGATGAGAGATGGGCGGCGAGCAGGGCACCGGACAGGCCGGCGAGCGTGCCCGAGACCATGTAGGTGATCACCTTGATGCGGACGACCGGGACGCCGAGCATGCGGGCGGCTTCCTCGTTGCCGCCGATGGCGAAGACCGCGATGCCGTAGCGGGTGCGGTTCAGCACGATGGCGGCGATGATGAAGCCGATCACCATGATCCAGATGAGGTTGTCGATGCCGAGGATCTGGCCGTTGGCGATCAGGCCGAACACGCCGGGCTGGGCGATGACCAGGCTGTTTTTGGCAAGGACGAGGGCGAGGCCGCGCACGCCGAGCAGCGCGGCGAGGGTGACGATGAACGGGGCCATGCCGGCCTGGGCGATCAACAGCCCGTCGATCAGTCCCACGGCGCAGCCGGCGGCGGCGGGGACGAGCAAAGCGAGCGGCCAGCCATAGGGCAGGACGTAGGCGGCGAGGACCGAGCCGAGGCCGATCAGGGAGCCGACCGACAGATCGAACCCACCGAGAATGATCACGAAGGTCTGGCCGATCGCGACCAGAGCGAGGAAGGTCGCGGCATCGCCGATATTCTGGAAGTTTGCGACGGTCGGGAAATAGGGAAATCGCAAGCTCGCCGCGATGACCGCGATGATCAGGACGCCGATTGCGCCGCGCGACTGGATCAGGCCGACGAGGCGGGCGCGGCGGGCGGCATCGGGCGGGGCGATGGTGGTGGATGCCGACATGGTCAGCCCCCTGCCCGCTGGAGATAGAGGGCGGCAACGATGAAACCGGCCTTGAGGATCTGGGCGTAGCTGAAATTGATGTCGTTCATGATGAAACTCGCCCCGAGGACCTGAAGCAGCAGGACGCCGACCACGCCGCCGAGGATCGAGACCCGGCCGCCCGAGAGCGGGGTGCCGCCGATGACAGCGGCGGCGATGGCGTCGAGCTCGTAATTCAGGCCGATGTAATTGGGGTCGGACGCGCCGAGACGGGCGGCGGCGAAGACCCCGGCGAGGCCGGCGAGCAGGCCGCTGACGGCGTAGACCGCGAGCAGGGTGCGGCGCGCCTTGATCCCGGCGATGATGGCGGCGGCACGGTTGGAGCCGATGAACATGACCGAGCGGCCGAAGATGGTGGTGCGGACCAGCACGGCGATCAGGGCAGCGATGATCAGGGCGATGATGGCGACGAAGGGGATCACCCAGACCGCGCCGATGCCGAGCGTGTCGAACACGCCGGG
>JAQTXO010000048.1:1838-11626 GCA_028688765.1 Acidiphilium sp.
GACCAGCAGAGCGAGGCTGGAGATCAGGGGGTTGATGTCGAGAGCGGCGATCAGGCTGCCGTTGATCAGGCCGATCAGCAGGCCGCCGCCGAGCCCGGCGGCGATGGCGACGGCGGGGCCGCCGGGCAGAGCGAGCGCCATGACGGCGGCGGCGAATCCCATGGTCGAACCGACCGAGAGGTCGATCCCGCGGGTGCCGATCGCGAGGCTTTCGCCGAGGGTGACCAGAATGACCGGTGCGGCTTCGAACAGGAGGTTGCGGATGACGAAGACGTTGCGAAAGCCGGGAGTGAACAGGATGTCGATCACGATGAGGATCGCGAAGGCGACATAGACGCTGTTGGCGCGCAGAATTGCGACCGGGGTTCGCCCGGCCAGGAACGCGCGGGGGGCCACCGCTTCGCTCACGGGGTTGCCAGCATGTCGAGCACCTGCTGGACGGCCAAGCCGGCGGTTTCGACCGCGCCGCTCACGGCACCTTCGTTGAGGACGACCAGACGATCGGCAAGCACGATGAGTTCCTCCATTTCCGATGAGGTGACCAGAACGCCCAATCCCTGCTCCACCAGATGGCGGATGGCGTCGTGCACCTCGGCCTTGGCACCGACATCGATGCCGCGGGTTGGATCGTCGAGCATGATCGCGCGCGGCGCGGTGGCGAGGCAGCGGGCGAGCAGGACTTTCTGCTGGTTGCCGCCGGAGAGGCCGCTGATCGGCGCCTGGGGGCCGGCGGTCTTGATGCCGAGCTGGCGGGTGAAGGCGGCGACCAGTTCCGCCTGACGACGGCGGGAGACGAAGCCGAACCGGGCGATCTGCGGCAGGACCGTGGCGGTGAGATTTTCCGCGACCGAGAGTTTCGGGAATATACCCTCAGCGCGGCGGTCTTCCGAGAGGAAGGCGAGGCCGGCGGCGATGGAGTGGCGCGGGGTCGGGGCGGGCAAGGTGTGGCCGGAGACGCGGATGTTGCCGGAGTCCTTGAGGGTCGCGCCGAAGATGCTCTTCATGGTTTCGGTGCGTCCCGAACCGAGGAGGCCGGCGAGGCCCACAACCTCGCCGGGGCGGACGGCAAGCGCGACATCGCGCACCCGGTTGCGCCAGTTCAGCCCCTCGACCGCGAGAGCCGCATCGCCCTCCTGACGGGTGCGCGGGGCGTGGGTGCGGTTGAGCGCTTCGGCGTTGCGGCCGAGCATGGCGCCGATCAGGGACGCGCGGGGGAGATCGACGGTCGGGGCGCTGGCGACCAGCACCCCGTCGCGCAGGACGCTCAGCCGGTCGCACAACCGATAGGATTCCGAGAGCCGGTGGCTGACGAACAGGATGGCGATGGAGTCCGCCTTCAGCCGGTCGATCACGCGGAACAGGGTTTCGACCTCGTTGCCGGTGAGGGCGGAGCTTGGTTCGTCGAGGATGGCGACACGGGCCCCGAGGCGGACGCCGCGCGCGATCGAGACCATTTGCTGCAAACCAAGGCCGAGGGAGCCGAGCCGGGCGCGCGGGTCGATCGCCAGGTCGTAGCGGGCGAGCAGGCCGCTCGCTTCGCGATCCATCCGCGCGCGGTCGATCAGGACGCCGTATTTGCGGGGTTCGTTGCCGAGGAAGAGGTTCTCGGCGACGCTGCGCTCCGGGATCAGGTTGATTTCCTGATAGACCGCGCTGATGCCGTGGCGCTGGGCGGCACGCGGACTGTCGAGCCGGGCCGGGGTGCCGGCGATGCGGATTTCGCCGCTGTCGGGCTGGTAGAAGCCGGTGAGGATTTTGATCAGGGTCGATTTGCCCGCCCCGTTTTCGCCGGCGAGGCCGTGGACCTCGCCCTGGTTGAGGGCGAAGGACACGTTCTGCAGGGCCTTGACCGCCCCGAAAATCTTGGAGACCGCATGGGTCTCCAGGATCGGGGTGCGGGTTGTCGCCTCGTTGCTCACCTAGAACGGCACGTTGTTCTTGAGCGCGGCCTTGGCATTGGCCGGGGTGTAGAGGTGATCCTTCAGCACGATGTGCTGCGGCACCGGTTTGCCGTCGAACCAGTTCTGCAGTTCGTGGAACGCGATGGGCCCGAAGCGGGGATTGGTTTCGTCATCGGCGTAGATCCAGCCGCTGACGATGTCCTGCACGCCCTGTTTGGTGCCGTCGATCGAGACGATTTTCACTTCGCCGGGCTTTTTGCCGGCATCGCGCAGGGCGGTGATCACGCCGAACGCCATGGTGTCGGCCTGGGCGTAGACCGCGGTGACGTTGGGGTGGGCGAGCAGGATCTGGCTCATCGCCTTCTGCGCATCGGTGGTGAACCAGTTGCCGGTCTGTTCGGCGACGATTTTCATGCCGGGATAGGCTTTCAGCGTGTCATCGAAGCCTTTGGTCCGGGCGACTTCGACCGAGTTGCCGTAGGCGCCCTGGATTTCCGCGACGACCGCGTGGCCGCCCGTGGCCTTGGCGAGTTCCTTCGCGTCAATCTCGCCCTGTTTGTAATAGAAATTGGAGCCGAGGAAGCTGAGATAGCCGGCGCATTTGCCGCCGGCGGTGCGGCGATCGAGCGTGACGATCGGGATGTGCTTGGCTTTGGCCTGGGTGAAGGCGGGTTGCAGCCCGGTGGAATCGAGCGGGGCGATGATCAGGGCCTGCGCCCCCTGGTTGATCATGTTCTCGACATCCGCGACCTGGCGGGATTCGTCGCTATGGGCATTGGTGTAGATCAGGTGTTTGACGTGGAACGCCGCTGCGGCGTCGCGCACCGATTTGGTCTCGCCGGCGCGGAACGGGTTGGCGTTGGACTCCGATTGCGAAAACCCGACGACCAGTTTGGACAGATCGACATGGGTGGGGTGCGGGTTCACGCAGACCGCTTTGGATTGCATCTGCGTGATTTTCGCGGGATCGACCTGCGGGGCGGCGTGGGCGGCGATGATACTGCCAATGGTTCCGGCCAATACTGTCGTGCAGAATGCCAGCAATTTGCTTGACTTTGTAGGTGACATATTCCCTCCATTATCGCCGCGCTTCGATACGCGACTGTTTCGTGGTTTTTTATCGATAATGGCCAGATTGAGCGCTGTCAATTATATATTATGTTCGACTTTATGCGTGTTTTGCCCCGCCCAGAGCGCTTGGAACGCCGTGGGCGGGCTTTGCTTCAGTAGGGCACACCGCTGGCGAGGGCGGATTTGGCGTTGGCCTGAGTGTAGAGATGGTCCTTGATGACGATGTGCTGCGGCACGGGTTTGCCGTCGAACCAGTTCTGCAGCTCGTGCAGGGCGATGGGTCCGAAACGGGGGTTGGTTTCGTCATCGGCGTAGATCCAGCCGCTGACGATGTCCTGCACACCCTGTTTGGTGCCGTCGATCGTGACGATCTTGACCTCGCCTGGCTTTTTGCCGGCGTCGCGCAGGGCGGTTACGGCACCGTAGGCCATGGTATCGCTCTGGGTATAGACAGCGTTCACATTCGGGTGAGCGAGCAGGATCTGGCTCATGACCTTCTGGGCATCGGTGGTCGACCAGTTGCCGGTCTGGGCCGCGATGACTTTCATGCCGGGATAGGGTTTGATCGCGGCGGCGAAGCCTTTGGTGCGCTCGGTTTCGACCGAGTTGCCGTAGGCACCCTGGATTTCGGCGATCACCGCGTGGCCGCCGGTGGCCTTGGCGAGATGCTTGCCGTCGATTTCGCCCTGCTTGTAGAAATTCGAGCCCATGAAGGTGAGATAATCGGTGCAGTGGGTGCCGGCGGTATGGCGGTCGATCGTGATGATCGGGATGTGTTTCGCGACCGCCTGAGCGAAGGCGGGTTGCAGACCGGTGGAGTTCAGCGGGGCGATCACCAGCGCCTGCGCACCCTGGTTGATCATGCTTTCGATATCGGCGACCTGCTTGGCTTCGTTGCTGTGGGCATTGGTATAGATGTAGCGCTTGGCATGGAACGATTTGGCGGCGTCCTTCAGGGACTTGGTCTCTTCGGCGCGGAACGGGTTTTCATTGCCCTGCGACTGGGAAAAGCCGACGACCATGCTGGAGAGTTTCGTGTGGTCGGGGTGCGGATTGACGCAGACCGCCTTGGAGCGCGAGCGGATCATCTGGGCCGCGTGATTGGGTGCCGCATGGGCGGCCGGCATGGCGCACAGGGCGGCCACGCCCATCAGCGCACCGATCGGTGCAAGGTGGCGCGGGCTGCTGCGGCGCTGGCGTGGATTGTTGCTGGTCATCTGGTTCCCTCCGATTTCTATCCTCATCGAGGACGTTGTTGATGATTGATTGGCGGCGCCCGGGACGTGGCGGAGCCGCTTTGGTCGCGTTGCGACGCGACCGACCGATTAAATCCCCTTTATTGTTCCATATTACGAAACTTCGTTCTGAAATAAATCTAGTGTGTGCCGATGCCGCCGTCAATTGCCCCTCCCCTCGCCCGCGCAGCGGTCACGTCACATTGATGGGCCCAGGTGCACGGCGCGAAGGCAATGGAATTCTGGGGGTGGATCGCGCCTGTAATCGCGCGTCGGGCGCGGGTGAAATCAGCGGCCGAGCAGGATCGGGATGGTGCTATTCTTAGTCCATATTTAGCAACACCTAAAATAGACCACATAATATCAATATATTACACTCATAAAAAAGTCCGAGTGGCACTGCAAACGTATTCAAAGGGGGTCAGACGGTGAGTTTCTGGATCCCTCCTGGTGCGGCATTGAGTGCCAGCGCTTGCCAGCGCACCATAAATCCGGCGCAAGGCTGGTTCGGCGACTGTGGCCTTGCGGACATGCAGGGTGCGACCGTCGCGCTGCTGGAAGGTTGCGGTGATCCGTTGCTGCACCGAGATAATTTCGCGCAATCGGGTCCATGACAGGGGCTCCCCTGCCGCTTCCAGTTTGCGCCGGATTGCCTGGACCAGTTGATAGGCCAGCACGGTGATGAACAGATGCCCTTCGGTGCGGTCCGCTTTGTGATGGAACACCGGTCGGAGGCCGAGTTCCGATTTGAGACCGCGGAACACCGCCTCCAGATCGGTCAACATGGTGTAGGTGTGCCACAAGGTGGCGAAGTCCCAAGTGGTTTCATTGCTGCGTAAACAATAGTCCCCGGGATGTGTCAGCATTGAACCCTCGAGTGGAACCTTGACCCAGGTGATCGACGCGGCTTTGGTTCCAGTCTCATCGGGAGTCACGATGATCTCATAGTGTTGGCCGATGCCGTTGCTCTTCTCTATCAATCTTCCGATGCGTCGCTGGATATCGGCCAGGTTTTTCCGTCCGTAGGGAAGGCCCCCTTCCCAGCGGGATAGCAATCGGAGGCAAGCAGGTAGGTCATGACGGTCGAGCCCCCGCCACCTCCAATGATCCGGGATTCCCTTACGATTCGCCATGTCCTAGACTCGTCTCGTCATGAAGCAGAGCCCAGCCATGGATGGCGTGATCCTCGAACTCCGCGCCTGTGCGCCGGAATTGAACAGGTTCCGTAGTTGGCGGATCGAGATCGATCGCGATCTGTTTGGCCTGCTTAATGCCAGGATCACATACGGACGGATCGGAACAACCGGCCGAACGCTCCGCTGGGATTTCGAGAACGACGTGGAGGCTGCGCGATTTCTGCGGGTGAAGCTCCGTCGGCGCGCGAGTGGCACGATGCGGCGCGGTGCGGCCTACCGGGTCGTCGAAGCCAGTCCGGTTGTCGCCCCTTTCGTCGGCATGTTCATGCCGATAGACGGGTAACAGCATGAACGAAAACGCGAAGCTCCCTGGGACATCCGATCTATGGCAAACCTATCTCGATTGCCCGCCCGATCTGAAAACGGTGCTGCGGATCGAAGCGCTCGGTGCGCCGTCATCCGATCAATATCGTCTGGCCGGTCATCTTGCGGGAAGCGATCTGCCGGGTCCGAAAGGAAAGCCCTGGTCCTATAATGCGGTCCGTCTGGCCTTCGATGGCCTGAGGCGCAAAGGCCTGATCACGGCGCGGGAGGGTTGCAGGGCGACGCTGCTTCATCCTGTCGCAGTCGACGCGCTGGCTTCGCCCGAGGCGGCCGATATCATCGCCATCGTCGATGCGGCCTATCCCACTACCTACGCGCGGATGCTCGGGTCAGCCGGTCGCTATCAGGGGGATTACACCGCACTCATCCGCATGGTGCGACACGCGATCTACCGGAACGATGGGGAACAATTTGCCGCGCTATGCGCCTTCCACGACAAGCATTGCGTTCCCCATAGCTCGACCAGAGTGCTGGCGACACTCTTCTCAGCCACGCCGATCGGGGTCGACTGGCTGCGGAGCCGCCAGCCGTTGATCCAGATTGGCTTGTTCAAGGCCAAGCTGGACGCGGAGTCGGAGATGCATGATCCAATGCCCGATCTGGATACGCTGCGGACTTATTTCAGATCCGTCCAGAGCGAGGCGGCGTTTGCAACTCTCGCCCCCGTTTTACTCGACGACGATCTGCTGGCCGGACGGATCGATGAGGCCCGGACTCGTCTGGCGGCAGCGCCCGACGCCACGACCGTTGAGGCGATGTGCACTGCTGCGGCGGTCCAATTTCTGACCGGTCAGGCTGATAAGACACGCCAAGGTTACCGCGCCGCGCTGAAGCGCCTGCGCAAGGATCGCGGCCGGCGGAAAGTCTTTCTCGATGATTTTCACGGACTGTTGTTTTTACTCAGCCTGCTCGAAGCCAACGACGCGACCGTGCATCATGAGGCAGGTACCTATCTCGACGGCCTTCTATCCACGCCGGCGGGACATATCGGCGCCTATCTGAGCGTGCAGGCGCTGCTCTGGCTCAGTCAGGGATTCGACGCCAAGGCAGCCGGGGTCGTCAAAACACTCCGTCGCGACGTCCCCTGGCCGCCGTTCGATCTCGCGATGCGGGCCCTCGCTGAATATGCGGTTGATCCCGGGATCTCTCGCAAGCATCGCGAGGTCCTGACGACCGAATTCAGTCGCCTGAACGATCGCTTCCCTCTGTTAGCGCAGGTTCATGCCGAGATCCTGTCAGAGATCGCGCCGAACCCCGCCCCCTATCGCGCCCGGCTTGAGGATATCGGCGCCGCAGTCACCCTTCGGTTCACACAGATCATTCGCCTCCAGGAACCTTGGCAGCGCGCCCTCGATAATCTGGGGGCGTTGTTGGGTGCACGAGCCCCGCAGCCCGATCCCTCGGCAGCACGGGGTACGCCGGGCAAGCGTCTCGCATGGTTCGTCGATCCCGAGGGTAAGGTGATCGACGTCGTCGAGCAAACGGCGAAGGGTGCCAGCTGGTCGGATGGCAGGCCAATCGCCCTGAAGCGGTTGCATGAGCATGATCCTCGTTTGAGTTACCTGACGCCTGAAGATCGTGCCGGTCTGGTCGGCCTGCGTCGCGAGGCTGCCGGATGGGGCGATAGCGAGGTCTATTATTTCGATCCGGTCCGTGTGCTGCCAGCGCTGGTCGGACATCCGGTCGTATTCGACGCTCGGCACCGGTCCCGTTCAATCGAACTGGTCGCCTATCCCCTGGAACTGGTCATCACCAAGAAAGGCAGGGATTTCCATCTCGCGCTGTCTCATACCGCCGATGAACCCGCCGTGTTCCTCGAAGCGGAAACGCCGACCCGCTACCGGGTGATCGAGTTTCCGAGACGTATGCTGCCAATCCAGGATATTCTGGGCCGGCGCGGCCTGACGGTTCCGATCAAGGCACGGGATCAGGTGATCGCTCTGATCCGCAGCACCAACCCGACCCTGCCGATCCGCGCCGAGATCGATGAGATCGAGCAGGAAGCGCGGCCGGGCATCGCGACCCCAGTCGTCCAGATCATTCCGCAGGGTGACGGGATAAGGCTCAATATCATGGTGCGACCGTTCGGTGCCGACGGACCGGCCTACGTCGCCGGACTCGGCGGGCGGTCGGTGTTGACCACGATCGCTGGCCAACAGACGCGTGTCAGCCGTGACCTCGAAGTCGAGATCGCCGAGCGTAAAGCGCTGATCACCGCCTGCCCGACCTTGCGTGACCGTCGTGGTGCGGAGGTTCATGAATGGGTGCTCGATGATCCGGAGGGTAGCCTTGAATGCCTCCTCGAACTGCAGGCATATACAGGGACGATTGCAGTCGAATGGCCTGAGGGTCAGCGGATCCGTGTTTACGCCGCCTCCTCAGATCGGATGAAGGTGAAGATCAGCCGTGATCGTGATTGGTTCAATGTCGACGGGTCCATCGCCCTCGATGAGGATCGCGTCGTGGAGATGCAATTCCTGCTTGACCGGCTGAGCCGCGCGCAGGGGCGGTTCGTCAAGCTGGAAGATGGTGGCTTCGTCGCCCTCACACACCAGTTGCAAAGCCAGTTGCAGAGATTGACTGCGGTTTCCGAAACGCATCGGTCCGGGCGACGGGTCCATGCACTGGGTGCCGCCGCGCTTGATGCGGCGTTGGCTGAGGGGGGTACTATCATCGCCGACGCCGCGTGGAAGCGTCAGATCCAGCGGATTACCACAGCCGAGAAATGGACCCCTGCCCTGCCCGCTCATCTGCAGGCAGAGCTCCGCGATTACCAGATGGACGGTTTCGTCTGGCTCTCACGTCTCGCCCGCTGGGGCGCCGGTGCCTGCCTCGCCGACGACATGGGGCTCGGCAAGACCGTCCAGACGATCGCCGTGCTGCTCGAACAGGCGCAGTCGGGCCCCTGTCTGGTCGTGGCGCCGACCTCGGTCTGCCCAAACTGGGGCGCGGAACTGCGGCGGTTCGCCCCGACGCTTGCGGTTCATCGGTTATCGGCCAGCGGTGCTCGCGCCACGCTGATCGCGGCGCTTGGGCCAAACGATATTCTGATCTGCAGCTATGGGTTGCTGCATCAAGAGAACGAACTGCTTGCCGGCGTAAAATGGTCGATGGTCGTTCTGGACGAGGCCCAGGCGATCAAGAATGCCGATACCAAACGCGCGCAGGCGAGCCTGTCGCTGCACGCGGACTTCCGTGTGGTGCTGACCGGGACGCCGGTCGAGAACTATCTCGATGAATTGTTGAGCCTGTTCAACTTCCTCAACCCTGGCCTGCTCGGATCACGAGAGGGGTTCCAGAAACGATTCGCTGTCCCGATCGAGCGGGATCGTGATCTTCCGGCGCGCCAGGCGTTGCGGACGCTGATCCGACCGTTCCTGCTGCGCCGGACCAAGGCCGCGGTGCTGAGCGAACTGCCGCCACGAACCGAGCAGACCGTCGTGGTGGAAATGAACGAGGCCGAGCGCCTCTTCTACGAGGCGTTACGCCGACAGGCGCTCGACAGCTTGGCTGCATTAGACACACAATCGGGCAAACGTAAGATCCATATTCTCGCCGAGATCACGCGACTGCGGCGGGCATGCTGCAACCCCGCGCTGATCGATGCGAGCGCTTCGGTGCCGAGCAGCAAGCTCGAGACGTTTCTGGGTCTGGTCGAGGAGTTGATCCGCAACCGGCACCGGGCCCTGGTGTTCAGCCAGTTCGTTGGCCATCTCGGTCTGATCCGCGCCGCGCTCGATCAACGTGGCATAAGCTATGAATATCTCGATGGTAGTACGCCGGCATCGGATCGGGAACGGCGGGTCGCTCTGTTCCAGGCGGGGCATTCGGATTTGTTCCTGATCAGTCTGCGCGCTGGCGGTACCGGGTTGAACCTGACAGCGGCTGATTATGTGGTGCATCTCGACCCCTGGTGGAACCCGGCGGTCGAGGATCTGCGGCGGCTCCGGTTTTTTGGACAGGTGTTTAAGCTAAGGCTGGCCGGTCGAGAGAGGAGCCAGAGATGGGTGTGAAGAGGAAGCAGCACGGGGCGGAATTCAAAGCTCGTGTGGCGATGGCGG
>JAQTXO010000049.1 GCA_028688765.1 Acidiphilium sp.
ATTTGCCGGAGCCGGACAGGCCGGTGAACCAGAGCACCGCGGGGCGGTGGCGGTTGCGGGCTTCGCGGGCGGGGCGGTCGATGGTGAGGGCCTGGGTGTGGATGTTGCTGGCGCGGCGGAGGGCGTGGCGGATCATGCCGGCGGCGACGGTTTCGTTGGTGATGCGGTCGATCAGGATGAAGGCGCCGGTGCGGCGGTTGGCCTGGTAGGAATCGAAGGCGACCGGGGCGGCGAGGGCGAGGTTGACCAGCGCGACCTCGTTGAGGGCGAGGTTGTCGGCGGCGAGTTCGTCGAAATTGTTGACGTTGATTTTATGGCGGATTTTCGAGACGGCGCCGGAGATGGTGGTGGTGCCGAGGCGCACGACGTAGGGGCGGCCGGGCAGGAGCGGGGCGGCACTCATCCAGACCAGATCGGCGGCGAACTGGTCCGCGACGTCGGGGCGTGAGGCGGGCGGGGTGAGGAGGTCGCCGCGCGAGATGTCGATATTGTCGGCCAAGGTGAGGGTGATCGCCATGCCGGCGGTGGCGCGCGGGAGATCGCCGTCAGCGGTGACGATGCGGGCGATGGTGCTGGTGCGGCCGGAATTGGCGACGATCACCGGATCGCCGGGGCTGATGCTGCCGGCGGCGATGGTGCCGGCGTAGCCGCGGAAGGTGGCATCCGGGCGGTTGACCCATTGGACCGGGAAGCGGAAGGCGGCTTCGGTGGTGGCGGCGGGTTCGATGGTTTCGAGGTGTTCGAGCAGGGTGGGGCCGGAATACCACGGCATCGCGGCGCTGCGATGGACGACATTGTCGCCGTGGCGGGCCGAGAGCGGGATGGCGGTGATGGTGGTGAAGTGAAAGCGGGCGGCGAGGGTTTCGAACTCGCGCGCGATGTCGGTGAAACGGGCTTGGTCGTGGTGGATCAGGTCGATCTTGTTCACCGCGAGGACGATGTGGCGGATGCCGAGCAGGTCGGCGATGAAGGCGTGACGGCGGGTCTGGGTGAGCAGGCCCTGCGTCGCATCGACCAGCAGGATGGCGAGTTGGGCGGTCGAGGCGCCGGTTGCCATGTTGCGGGTGTATTGTTCGTGGCCGGGCGTGTCGGCGATGATGAATTTGCGGCGCGGGGTGGCCATGAAGCGATAGGCGACATCGATGGTGATGCCCTGTTCGCGCTCGGCCTCCAGCCCGTCGACCAGGAGGGCGTAGTCGATATTGGCGCCGTCGGTGCCGAATTTTTTCGAATCGGCTTCGAGGGCGGCGCGCTGATCGTCCGGGATATTGTCGGTATCGAACAGGAGGCGGCCGATCAGGGTGGATTTGCCGTCATCGACCGAGCCGCAGGTGAGCAGGCGGAGCAGGGTGCGCGGGGCGGTGGGGGCGATTACGTTCATCAGAAATATCCGTCGCGTTTTTTCTTTTCCATCGCCGCGGAATCGTCATGGTCGATCAGGCGGCCCTGGCGTTCGGAGAGGCGCGAGGCGCTCATTTCGGCGATGATGGCGGCGAGGGTGGCGGCTTCGGACTCCATGGCGGCGGTGAGCGGGTAGCAGCCGAGGGTGCGGAAGCGGATGCGACGCAATGCGGGGGTTTCGCCGGGGGAAAGGGGCAGGCGGTCGTCGTCGACCATGATCAATTGGCCGTTACGGACCACGACCGGTCGTTCGGCGGCGAAATAAAGCGGCACGACCGGAATGTTTTCCTGCTCGAGATAGGCCCAGATATCCGCCTCGGTCCAGTTCGAGAGCGGGAACACCCGCATGGTCTGGCCGGGGGCGAGGCTGGTGTTGAACAGGTTCCACAACTCGGGGCGCTGGGCTTTGGGGTCCCAGCCGTGGCCTTCGGTGCGGACCGAGAAGATCCGCTCCTTGGCGCGGGATTTTTCCTCGTCGCGCCGGGCGCCGCCGAATGCCGCATCGAATTTCAGTTCGTCGAGTGCTGCTTTCAGCGTGTCGGTTTTCATGATTTTGGTGTAGGTCGAGGCGCCGTGATCGAACGGGTTGATGCCGGTGGCGGCGGCGTCGGTATTGGTGCGGACGATGAGGTTGAGCCCGAGACGGGCGACGGTTTCGTCGCGGAAGCGGATCATTTCGCGGAACTTCCAGCCGGTATCGACATGGAGCAGCGAAAAGGGCGGTTTGGCGGGGTAGAACGCCTTGAGGGCGAGGTGCAGCATCACCGAACTGTCCTTGCCGATCGAATAGAGCATCACCGGATTGCGGAAACCGGCAACGGTTTCGCGGATGATTTCGATGCTTTCGGCTTCGAGGGCGGCGAGATCGGCGCTGCGCGCGGGGGCGGGCGTATCCGCGGGCAAAATTGTGGCGGAGGTCATGCGTGGGGTCCCGGATGCGTCATGCTGCCGCGTTGTGAGCGAAAACGCCCCCGGCCTGCAAGGGCCGGAGGCGTTTTTGGTGGATAATGGTCACCGGGCGGCATCGCCGGAGGAGGGAATTCCCCGGCGATGCCATTGCGGAGAGGGTTACTTTTTCGCGCCGTCTTTGGGCAGCGGGATCGCGACGAAGATCGACTGACCGTCACGCATGATCCGCACCGCGACCGCCTTGGCGTGTTTGGACTTGGCGGCATCGATCGCGGAGACCGCCTGATCCGGGTCGGTCACGGTGGCGCTGCCGATGCCGACAATGACATCGCCATCGCGCAGACCGGCCTGATCGGCCGGGGAGTCGGCGGTGACATGGGTGATCACGGCCCCCTGAACGTCGCTCGGGATGCCGAGCTGCTGGTGCAGGGCCGGGGTGAGCTGCGAGAGGCTGAGACCGAGATCGGCCTTGCTGCTGCTGGAGGTCGAGCTGTGCGGGGCGTTGGGGTTGAAGGCCGCCGCGGCGTTTTTCGGGAATTTTTCGACCTGGATCGCAGCGGTCTTTTCATGGCCGTCGCGGATGTAGGTGACGTGGACGTCCTGGCCCGGCTTGACCTCGGACACTTCGAGGGCAAGGTCGCGCACGGTGTGGACGGTTTTGCCATCGACCTTGGTGATCACGTCGCCCGCCTTGAGTCCGGCCTTGGCGGCGGGGCCGTTCGGCACGGTCTCGGCGATCAGGGCGCCGTTGGCACGACCGTCATGACTCGGCAGGTTCATCGCCGCCGCCATTTCAGGACTGATTTCCTGAATCTGGACGCCGATGAAGCCGCGCGTGACGTGATGGTACTTGATCAGCTCGGTGGTGATGCGCTTGACCATGTCCGACGGGATCGAGAAGCCGATGCCGACCGAGCCGCCGGTCGGGGTGAGGATCGCGGTGTTGACGCCGATCACCTCGCCCTTCTGGTTGAGCAGCGGCCCGCCGGAATTGCCCTCGTTGATCGGGGCGTCGACCTGGATGAAACTGTCGTACTGACCATCGCCGATGTCGCGCCCGAGGGCGGAGACCACGCCGGTGGTGACGGTTTCGGCAAGACCGAACGGATTGCCGATCGCGATGACCCACTGGCCGGGGGTGACGTTGGCCGAGTCGCCGAGTTCGAGATAGGGGAACGGCTTCGCGCGGTCGACCTTGAGCACGGCGAGATCGGTGCTCGGGTCGGTGCCGACGATGGTGGCGGGCAGGCGTTCACCATCCGAAAGGGTGACGAAAATCGACTTGGCGTTTTTGACGACGTGGTTGTTGGTGACCAGATAGCCCTTGGAACTGATGAAGAACCCCGATCCCTTGGCTTCGACCGCCTGTGGTTGCTGCGGCTGCGGGAACGGGAAGGGGAACGGCATGCCGTTCATGCCCGGCGGCTGATGCTCGGCGACGTTGTGGACCTTGAGGTGCACCGTGACCGACACCACGGCGGGCTTCACGATTTTCACCAGCGGGGCGAAGCTCTGGATGGGCTTGAAATCCTGCTGGACCTTCGCCGTCGCGTTCAGGGACTGATCGTCGGCGAAGGCGGGATGCAGCGAAATCATCGCCAGGGAGGTTCCGGCGAGGAGCACGGCGGCGAAGGTCGCGATCCGTTGCGGCCGGCGTCGTGCGAGTTGGGGTGTCATTCAGATTTTCCTTCATGGTTCGCCGACGATGTATCGGCCGTGTCGTGTCGCTGAACAATCGAGCCCGTCGTCAGACGGTTGGTATGGATGGTGCGGTTATTATCATTTCAAACGCCGGACGGGAGCCCCTATGGTCTGATTTCGAAACGGTTCGATCGCCATGCGTGCGATATAGGTGGAATTCTAAACGCGGGCAGGCCGCGCAGATGAAACTCGTTTCATCCGCGCACGTCGACAAGGACCAGTTCGGTTTCCGAAGGGCCGGCCTCGATCACGATTGCGCGCTCGTTGCTGATTGCGAGTCCGTCGCGCGGTTCGGCATGGACCGGATCGCCACCCCCGGAGGCGGACGAAACCGTGAATGAACCGACCGGCGCGACCAGATAGGCTGCGCGGCCCTCGGCGATTTGGTAGGTCGTGCGTTCGCCCGGCGCCAGACGCGCGGCCAGCACCGCGGCATCGGCATAGAGCGGCAACGCGCCGGCCTCGGCATCGCCCGGACGGCCCCCGGCAAGAATGTGCAGCCCCGATGACGTGGCACGGGGAAACTCCCGGCTCGCCCAGCCCGGCGCAACGCCGGTGCGGTCCGGCATGATCCAGATCTGGAACAGACGGGTCGCCTCGTCCTCCTCGTTATACTCGGCATGGGTGATCCCGGTGCCGGCATGCATCACCTGCACGTCGCCCGCACGGGTGATGCCGTGATTGCCCAGATTGTCCTTATGGGTGATCGCGCCCTGCCGGATGAAGGTGATGATCTCCATGTCCCGATGAGGATGCGGATCGAAACCGGTATGCGGAGCAATCTCGTCGTCATTCCAGACCCGCAACGCACCCCAGCCCATGCGCGAGCGATCATGGTAATTACCGAAACTGAAATGATGATGCGCGTTGAGCCACTCGTTGCGGAAACTGCCGATGGTGGCGAACGGACGTAATTCGATCATGGGAGACCTCCAGCGTTGTGCGGGTTTGCGGGGACGGCAAGGCGAGGCGAGGCAAGGCAAGGTCTTCTTTTTTGAAAAAAAGAAGCAAAAAACTTTTTTTGATCTGGGGCTGGGGCGGTGGGAACGGCACGGGCACAGGGAAACACTGTCTTGAATGAGACGCGGCAGGATCGCCGGGTCGGGCCGTGGGCGACGGTTCCGGCACGCGCCAGACAAATCAGAGTTTTTTTGCTTCTTTTTTGCAAAAAAGAAGCGCTTGCCTTTGCCTTAACTTCCCGATCTCCTCGCGCCGAATCATTCGATATCGAACAATATAGGATATCGGGCCGGAAGTTCAATCGGGGGTCGCGGCGGCGGTTCCGAGCTGACGGAGGAGGGTGTCGAGGGTGGCGAGGTCTTGGGCGGTGAGGCCGGACATGGCGGCGGCGATGTCGCGGGCGTGGCTGGGGAAGATGGTCTGGATGAAGGTTTGGCCCTGGGGGGTGAGGACGACGCGGACGCTGCGGCGGTCTTCGGGGCAGGCGACGCGTTCGACCAGGCTGCGTTTGACCAGTTTGTCGATCACGTCGGTGAGGTTGCCGGGGCTGGTGAGGATTTTGCGCGAGAGATCGCGCTGGGTGAGCGGGCCGAGGTGGAGCAGGGCTTCGAGGACGCCGAGTTGGGTGTGGGTGAGGCCGGCGGCGGCGAGGCGGGGGGCGGTGCGGGCGCTGACGGCGTGGGTGGCGCGCATCAGTTTGACGTAGGTGCGGATGGCGGCTTCGGTGGCTTCATCATCGACGCCGAACATGGCCGGGTCAGCGGTTCATCAGCACGGCGATGCTGGCGTGTTCGAGGACGTGGCGGGTGACGCCGCCGAGGATGAGTTGGCGGAGGCGGGAATGGGAATAGGCTCCCATCGCGAGCAGGTCGGCTCCGTAATCGGTGACGGCGGCGAGCAGGCCGGCGCCGGCGTTGCGGTCGATCGCGCGGAATTCGGTGGCGTCGGCGGTGATGCCGTGGAGTTCGAGGAAGTCGGCGAGCAGGGCGGCATCGGGGCCCTGACGCTGGTAGTCCGGCGAGTGGAAGATGCGGATTGCGGTGGCATCGGCGAGCCAGGGCAGGACCGAGGCGACGGCGGAGGCGCTTTCGGCGGTGCCGTTCCAGGCGATGGCGATGCGGGTGCCGAGGGTGGCGGGGATGCCGACCGGGGCGATCAAAGCGGGGCGGCCGGAATCGAACAGCACGGCGTGGAGCGCGTCTGCGGAGGCGACTTCCTCGGCGGATTTGGGGTGGGGGACCACGATGAGATCGGACAGGCGGGCTTCCCCGGCGACGAGTTCCTCCTCGCGCCCGACGATGGAGGAGAAGCGGGCGGAGGCGGCGCGGACGGCACCGGATTCGGCGCGGACCGGGGCGCCGACGGCGATGTTGCGGGCGGTGGTTTGCGTGGTGAACAGAGCGAGCAGGGCGCTGGCCTCGGTGTTGCCCTCCTTTTCGGTGCTCGCCATCATTTCCTCGATCATGGCGCCCGAGAG
This sequence comes from Acidiphilium sp., assembly GCA_028688765.1. GTDB lineage: Bacteria > Pseudomonadota > Alphaproteobacteria > Acetobacterales > Acetobacteraceae > Acidiphilium > Acidiphilium acidophilum. Next base: position 6,449 of record JAQTXO010000049.1, read on the forward strand.
ACCTTCGCCGGCGAGGGGAGCGACGTCGCGCGTGTCGGTGCGGACGTGCAGCGCGTGGAGGTGGGCGCACCAGCGTTCGGCGAGCATCAGGGCGGTGGTCAGCGCGCCGGGGGCGGAGGCGATGCCGGCGAGGGGGAGCAGGATTTTACGGATCGCCATGGGTGTGGTCCCTATGATGAACGCGGGGGTCGGTACGGGGTCAGTACATTGATGAAAGCACGGTGCGCAGCCGTTTCAACTCCTCCAGGGCGCGGCCTGTCCCGAGGGCGACGCATTGCAGCGGGTCTTCGGCGACCACGACGGGCAGGCCGGTCGCTTCGCGCAGGACATCGTCGAGCCGGTTGAGCAGGGCGCCGCCGCCGGTCAGGACGATGCCTTTATCGACGATGTCGCCCGCGAGTTCGGGCGGGGTGTTTTCCAGCGCGACCTTGACGGTTTCGACGATCTGGCTGACCGGTTCCGCGAGGCTTTCGGCGATCTGGGCCTGGCTGACCCGGACTTCGCGCGGGACGCCGTTGATCAGGTCGCGGCCTTTGACTTCGCGCCAGACGCCGGGGCCGGTGGGGTCGGCCCAGGCGGCGCCGATTTCGAGTTTGATTTTTTCCGCCGAGGATTCGCCGATCAGGAGGTTATGGTTGCGGCGGATGTAGGAGATGATCGCATCGTCCATTTTATCGCCGCCGACGCGGACCGAGCGGGCGTAGACGATGCCGCCGAGGGAGATCACCGCGACTTCGGTGGTGCCGCCGCCGATATCGACCACCATGGAGCCCGAGGGTTCGGTGACCGGCAGGCCCGCGCCGATCGCGGCGGCCATGGGTTCCTCGATGAGCAGGACCTTGCGCGCACCGGCGCTTTCGGCGGATTCCTGGATGGCACGGCGTTCGACCGCGGTGGAGCCGGAGGGGACGCAGACGATGATGAGCGGCGAGGCGCCCCATTTGCGGTTGTGGACCTTGCGGATGAAATGCTTGATCATTTCCTCCGCGACCTCGAAATCGGCGATGACACCGTCGCGCAGGGGGCGGATGGCCTGGATGTTGCCGGGGGTGCGGCCGAGCATGTGTTTGGCTTCCTCGCCGACCGCGAGGACCTGCTTGCGGCCCTTGATATCGGCGATGGCGACGACGGAGGGTTCATCGAGCACGATGCCGCGCCCCTTGACGTAGACGAGGGTGTTGGCGGTGCCGAGGTCGATGGCCATGTCGGCAGACATGAGCCCGAGGAGGCGAGAGAACATGAAACCCTTTCCGCAAAGCGTCAGCCTGGCACCGGGGCGCCGGTGTGGGGCGGTCCTGGTGCGATTGATCATGGAGGGGTTCGATTAGCCTTTGGGCCGGTGCATAACAAGGCCGGTGCATAACAAGGCCGGGGGGAATGGGCCGTAAGGCTTGGTTACGCCGTGCCACGATGTCGACACGGCGCTGCCCTTACATTGCCGACATCAACCGGCCATAGTGGTGCAAAGAATGAGACGTTATGAGACCGACTCATTCTGGTCGTTAAACAAGGAGAACAAGTCATGACACGGATTTCGATACGCAAGCTGATGACGCCGGTGCTGCTGGCGGGGCTCGCGCTCAGCCTCGCGGCGTGCGGCTATACGCCGGGTTCGCGCGCGCTTTCGGGCGGCGCGATCGGGGCGGGCACCGGGGCGATCCTGGGTGCGGCGACCGGTGGCTCGGCGGCGACGGGTGCCCTGATCGGCGGCGGTATCGGCGCGATCGGTGGTGCGGTGACCAATCCGAACACCATCAACCTCGGCCATGCACCCTGAGCCCCGGCTCGGCACGTAATCTCGACACGTAATAATGAAAGGGGAGCTTCGGCTCCCCTTTTTTGTGGCACGCGCCTTGTGGGGGGCGCGGATCAGCCGACGATTTCGGTGCCGGCGAAGAAGAAGGCGATTTCCTGGGCGGCGGCTTCGGGGGAGTCTGAGCCGTGGACGGAGTTGGCTTCGATATCCTCGGCGAATTCGGCGCGGATGGTGCCGGGGGCGGCTTTTTTCGGGTCGGTGGCGCCCATGATGTCGCGGTTTTTCGCGATGGCGTTTTCACCGGCGAGGACCTGGACGACGACGGGGCCGGAAGTCATGAACTGAACGAGGCCGCCGAAGAACGGGCGGGCCTGATGGGCGCTGTAGAAGGCTTCGGCCTGGGCGCGGGTGAGCTGCAGGCGCTTCTGCGCGACGATGCGCAGGCCGGCTTCCTCGAATTTGGCGTTGATCCGCCCGGTCATGTTGCGGCGGGTTGCGTCGGGTTTGATGATCGAGAGCGTGTGTTCGATGGCCATGTCGGGGTCTCTTTTCAGGAGTTCGGTTGGATTGTGTGGTTGCGCGGGGCCATAGCTTTCCCGCGCGGTATGGGCAAGCCCCGCGCTCTGCGATAGCAAGCGCGCATGAGTCTCCTTCGGATAGAAAATCTCTCGTTCAGCATCGCGGGGCGCGCGCTGCTGGAAAGTGCGGCGCTGACGATCGATCCGGGTCGCAAGATCGGGCTGATCGGGCGGAATGGCGCGGGCAAGTCGACGTTGCTGAAGCTGATCCTCGGCATTCACACGATGGATGGCGGGACGATCCGGCTCGCGAACCGGGCGCGGATGGGCTCGGTCGCGCAGGAGGCGCCGGCGGGGGATGTCACGCCGATCGAGGTGGTGCTGGCGGCCGATGTCGAGCGGTCGGCGCTGCTGGCGGAGGCGGAACATGCCGCACCGGAGCGGCTGGGCGAGATCCATGACCGGTTGATCACGATCGATGCGGATAGCGCCGCCGCGCGGGCGGGGGCGATTCTGGCGGGACTGGGGTTCGACGATCGGGCGCAGAACCAGCCGATGTCGAGCTTTTCCGGCGGATGGCGGATGCGGGTGGCGCTGGCGGCGGCGTTGTTCGCGGCACCGGATCTGTTGCTGCTCGACGAGCCGACCAATCATCTGGATCTCGAAGCGACGTTGTGGCTGGAGACCTGGCTGGCGCGGTTCGGCGGGGCGGTGCTGATGGTCTCGCATGACCGGGATTTGCTGGATCGGGCGGTGGACAGTATCGCGCATCTCGATCGCGGGAAGATCACGCTGACGCCGGGCGGGTTTGCCGAGTTCGTGCGGATCAGGACCGAGCGGGCTGAGCAGCAGAACCGGGCGGCGGCGAAGATCGCCGAGCAGCGGGCGCATATGCAGAGCTATGTCGACCGGTTCCGGGCGAAGGCGAGCAAGGCGCGGCAGGCGCAGTCGCGGTTGAAGGCGCTGGCGAAGATGCCGATGATCGATACCATCGTGGAAGACAGCCCGACGCGGTTCAATTTTCCCGAGCCGAAGGAACTCTCGCCGCCGTTATTGTCGCTGGATCGGGTCTCGCTCGGATATGGCGAGCGGGTGGTGCTGTCCGGCGTGTCGCTGCGGATCGACATGGAGGACCGGATCGCGCTGCTGGGTGCGAACGGCAATGGCAAGTCCACGCTGGCGAAGGCGCTGGCGGGGCGGCTGGAGCCGATGAGCGGCAGCAGTTTCCGCACGCGGGGGATCACGGTGGGGTATTTCGCGCAGCATCAGGAGGATGACCTGCATCTTGACGATACCCCGCTGCTGCATCTGGCGCGGGTGTTGCCGAATGCGACGCCCACTCAAGTGCGGGCGCAGGCGGCACGGTTCGGGCTGGATGCGGCGCGGGTGGAAACCAAAGTGGGGCAGCTTTCGGGCGGCGAGAAGGCGCGGCTGCTGCTGGCGCTGGCGACGCGGGATGCGCCGCAGGTGCTGATCCTCGACGAGCCGACCAATCATCTGGATATCGATGCGCGCGAGGCGCTGGTGCGGGCGCTGACCGATTTTCCCGGCGCGGTCATTCTGGTGACGCATGATACGCATCTGATCGATCTGGTCGCGGACCGGCTGATGCTGGTCTCGGGCGGGAAGGTCGAGGCTTACGACGATGACCTGGACGCGTATCGGCGGTTGATCACGCAGAAGACGGCGGGGGGTGGCGAGCGGAAATCGGCCCCGCAGACCCGGGAGGATCGCCGCGCACGGGCTGAGGCTCGCGAGGCGACCGCGCCGTTGCGCAAACGGGGGCGCGACGCCGAGAAGGCGATCAAGGCGCTGGAGGCGGAGAAACGGCAGCTTGAGGCCAAGCTCGCGGATGCGGCCTTCTATGCGCGGGCGAAATCCGAGGAGATCACCGCGATTCAGTTGCGGCTCGGGGTGATCGGGGCGGAGATCGAGGCGGCGGAAGGGGTGTGGCTGGAGGTCGAGTCGGCGCTGGAGGCGGCGGGGTAGCGCTCAGGCGGGGATTCCGTCGTCACCGTAAAGGAAATCCTGGCTGCGAGCGGCGCCCGGCTCCTGCCTCGCGCGGCTGGAAGCCGATCGGCGGAGGGAGTCGAGAAGTTCGGTACGGAACTCGGCGCTGGGGGAGGATTTGACCGCGACGAGCCGCACGGCGTCATGACCATGCCGGGTCAGGACGATATCGGCTCCTGCTTCGGCCTTGCGGACCAGAGCGGTCAGACGTTTTTTGGCGTCGGAGACCGAAATTTTCATGGAAGGAAAATGGTCCATTTGATGGACCATGGCAAATGGCAGGGTAGCAGGCGCGCGGCTGGGGGCCGCGCGCCTTGGGGATCAGAACAACACGCCGCCTTCGAGCAGGAAGTCGGCCTGGTTGCGGCTGCCGCCGTCGTTGCCGTAGCCGTAATTGTTCAGACCGGTGGGGATCGCGCCGTAATTGCTGAACTTGGTCAGATGCATCAGGCCGATATCACCGCGGACGAACAGGTTCTTGTCCTGCCAGGTGGGCGAGACCGAGACGCCGATGCCTTGGGCGCCGGGGTTGATGAACCAGTTGTTCGGACCGTTGGAGCTGAAATATTCACCCCAGGCGCCGATCGAGTAGGGGGATTTGCCGAAAGTGTAGTCGGCGAACAGGGCGGCACCGAAATTGCTGGTGAATTTGTTGATGCCGATTTCGTGGTCGACCTTGGCGTAAACGTACTGGACCTCGGGGACGAGGTTCAGATTGCCCGTGGTGTAACTGTAATACGCGCCGAACATGGTGGAATTGACGTAATAGGGGCCGTAATTGGCCACGCTGGTCTGATTGTAGGGGGTGTTGGCGTTGCCGTAGATGTGGGCGTTCAAGCCGGTGCGGCCGAGATTGGTGGCGGCGAACACGTTGAGCACGTTGTTGCT
>JAQTXO010000516.1 GCA_028688765.1 Acidiphilium sp.
CCGCCACCAACGATGCCGCCCTGCTCGCCCTGATGATCGCCCTCACCGCCCGCGCCCGCACCGAAAGCCGCGGCGCCCACGCCCGCACCGACCACCCCTCCCACGCCGCCACCGCAACACCCTCAACCATCACCCGCGCCGCAGCCCTCGCCGCCTGCCCCCACCGGATCGCCGCATGAGCACCCCGCTCCCCCGCATCCTGATCGAACCCATCGTCCGCGCCGCCCTCCTCGAAGACCTCGGCCGCGCGGGCGACATCACCGCCGCTGCCGTCATTCCCGCCGCCACCCGCGCCCGCGTGGCCTTCGTCGCCCGCGATCCCGGCATCGTCGCCGGGCTCGACTGCGCCGCCCTCGCCTTCACCCTGCTCGACCCCGACCTCACCCTCGATATCCTCCTGCCGGACGGCAGCGCCCTCCACCCCGGCGATATTATCGCCACCATCGAAGGCAACGCCCGCGCCATCCTCTCAGCCGAACGCGTGGCGCTGAACTTCCTCGGCCCCCTCTCCGGCATCGCCACCGCCACCAGCGGCATCGCGCACTCCATCGCCCACACCAAGGCGCGCATCACCTGCACCCGCAAAACCACCCCCACCCTGCGCGCCCTGCAGAAATACGCCGTCCGCTGCGGCGGCGGTGCCAACCACCGCTTCGGCCTCGACGACGCAATCCTGATCAAGGACAACCACATCGCCATCGCCGGCGGCGTCGCCACCGCCATCGCCCGCGCCCGCGCGGCCGCCGGCCACCTCGTCAAAATCGAATGCGAAATCGACACGCTCGATCAACTCACCGAAGCCCTCCGCGCCGGCGCCGACGCACTCCTGCTCGACAATTTCGACCTCCCCACCCTCCGCCACGCCGTCGCCCTGATCGACCGCGCCGCCATCATCGAAGCCTCAGGCCGCATCACCCCGCAAACCGCCCCCGCCATCGCCGAATGCGGCGTCGACCTGATCTCCGCCGGCTGGCTCACCCACAGCACCAGAGTGCTCGACATCGGACTCGATTTCCTGCCCTGAGGCTGGCATACCTTCGGCCATGACAAGGTCCTCCTTCACCACGGCCACCCTGCTCACCGCCGCAGGTGCCATCCCTTTCCTCGCGACCCTCGCCATCATCATCACCCAACCGACCAACGCCCCCGCCGCCACCGTCGCGATGATCACCTACGGCGCCTGCATCCTCAGCTTTCTCGGCGCGGTCCACTGGGGTTTCGCCCTCGAACCCGGCGGCATCGTGAGCGACCCCAAACTCAACCACCAGCGCCTCGCCTTCGGCGTCGCCCCCGCCCTGATCGCCTGGGCCGCCCTGCTCATCCTCACCTTCGCCGCCGCCCCCCGCGCCGCCACCGCCGTCCTCATCGCCGGCTTCTTCGCCACCATCATCGGCGAAACCATCGGCCGCGGCCGCAACCTCGTCGCATCGAACTACCTCGCCCTGCGCTGGACCATCTCGATCCTCGTCCTCGCCGTGCTGATCATCACCCTGTTCATCGAAATCATCGGCATGCGGCACGCGTGAGGCAGAGGAAGCAAGCGCTTCTTTTTTGTAAAAAAGAAGCAAAAAACTTTTAGAAATAAAAAGATATTTAATTTGAAAAATTAAAGCTCAACCCTAAAAATTATATTTGCAATTAACTTTAATTTCTTAAAAAGAAAATAAAAATTTTACTCTGCAATAGACAAATTTTATCCCGAAACTGGCTAATTTTTCTGATGCAGATATAATTTCTTTAAAATCCTGACGGGCTCAAATTTCATTAAATTTTTGAGTAGCGCTGTTGGTAATTCTAATACTATACCCGGACGCAGCAATACTCGCGTTGCCCTCAGTGTATACGTGATGCCCCATAAGCTACGGACCATACCCATGCCCGATCTCGCCGGCTCCTGCCACTGCGGCGCCACCAGCTGGACCCTCGAAGGCGATCCCGGCTCGGTCACCGCCTGCAACTGCACGCTCTGCCGCCGCTACGGTGTGCTCTGGGCCTACGATTACGAGAACGAGCGCATCCGCGTCTCCGGCCCCACCAAAACCTACATCCGCGCCGACGACCCCAAACCGGGCATCGAAATCCACTTCTGCCCCACCTGCGGCAACGTCATCTGCTGGCGCGGCCTCGCCACCGACGCCTCGAACCGGCGCCGAATCGCCGTCAACATCCGCCTCGCCCCGCCCGAAGCGGTCGCGCATCTGCCCATCGACCATTTCGACGGTCTCGAAACCTGGAAAGACCTCCCGTCCGACGGACGCTGCGTGCGCGATCTCTGGTTCTGAATAATCACAACGCCGCCTCGGCCCGCCTCACCGCCGCCAGCGGCGCCGCCGCGCGCCCGACCACCCGCCCCCCGATCACCGCGAGCCAGTCCCCGTCAGCCGGCGGCAACGGCAACAACCGGATGAGCTTGGCATCCCGGTCGAGCGCAACGGCGCGAAACGTCCCCCGGTCGGTCTCCATCGGCCCGTCCAAATGAATGACGCGGGCAATCGGATTGCCCGCGTCATCCAGTCCCAGCCATTCGCGGGCGCGTTCGCCCGCTTTTGTCACGATGCTGTCGCGGCCACGCACCCAGCGGAGCCGCATCCGGTCAGTCCCCTCCCTGCAGGGACATGGTCATGCACTCTTCGCCATGATCTCGTCGGCGATATTGCGCGGCACCGGATCGTAGTGATGGAACTGCATGGTGAACGAGGCGCGGCCCTTGGTCTGGCTGCGCAGGTTCGAAATATACCCGAACATCTCCTTCAACGGCACCTGCGCGCGCACAATGATGGTCGAGCCCGAGCTCTCCTGATTCTGGATCATCCCGCGCCGGCGGTTCAAATCGCCCACCACGTCGCCGACATGATCCTGCGGCGTGGTC
>JAQTXO010000517.1 GCA_028688765.1 Acidiphilium sp.
AGGCCGCCCTTCGCGCCGCCATTATCCCGCTCTGCGTCGGCCGCACCACCATCACCATCACCCATCGGCTCGAAGGGATCGCCCCGACCGACCGCGTGGTCGTGCTCGATCGTGGCCGCGTTGTCGAGGATGGCCCGTTTTCCGTGCTCGAAGGAGCGGGAGGCACTGTCACGCGGTTGAGGAACCTGCAGGATCGATGCGTGCAAATCTGATGGGGGCGGGCCGGGTTTGCGCACTTGATCCAGATCAAGGAGCCGCGTTGGTGCCTCTGATAGAGACGGAGGTGCATTCATCGGATGCACGGTTGGGGTTCGCCCCTTGTTGCTGCTTCACTCAGGGATCCGGCTCATGATCAATCCGACAATCGTCGATCTGTCACGCCTGCAGTTCGCCCTCACGGCCCTGTATCACTTCCAGTTCGTGCCTCTTACATTGGGGCTAAGCTTCCTGCTCGCGGCGATGGAGACGGTCTACGTCATCACCGGCAAAAAAATCTATAAGGACATGACGCTGTTCTGGGGCAAATTGTTCGGTATCAATTTCGCCATCGGCGTCGCCACGGGCCTCACCATGGAGTTCGAATTCGGCACCAACTGGTCGATGTACTCGCATTTCGTGGGCGATGTGTTTGGCACTCCACTCGCCATCGAAGGGCTGATGGCGTTCTTCATGGAGTCCACTTTCGTCGGTTTGATGTTTTTCGGCTGGGACCGGTTGAGCAAACCGGCTCATCTGGCGGTGACATACATCGTCGCTCTCGGGTCTAATCTTTCGGCACTCTGGATCCTGATCGCCAACGGTTTCATGCAGGATCCGGCCGGAGCGAAGTTCGATCCGACCACCATGCGCATGCAGTTCAGGAGTTTCGGCGCGCTGGTCTTCAGCCCGGATGCCCAGGCCAAATTCGTCCACACCTCGATCGCCGGCTACGTCGCGGGCGCAATGTTCGTGATGGGCATCAGCGCCTACTATCTGTTGCGCAAGCAACACCGTGAATTCGCCCTGCGCAGCTTTCGTATCGCAGCCCTGTTCGGCCTGATCTCGACTCTTGCGGTCGTGACGCTCGGGGATGCGCTGGGGCGGATGGATTATCTGGTGCAGCCGACCAAGCTCGCCGCGATGGAGGGTCTCTGGCACAGCGCCAAGGGCCCTGCGGCGCCATGGAAACTCATTGCCATGCCCAATGACGCGAAACAGAAAGATGCTTTCTCGATCGGGATTCCCTACGTGCTGACCCCGCTCGTCGCACACGGCTGGAATGTCACGATCCCCGGCGTCTATGCTCTGGAACGGGATGCCAGGGCCAAGACGATCAGTGGCATCAAAGCCATCATCGCCCTGAAAACCTACGGCACCACCCACGACCCCGCTGCACTTGCCGCGTTCGATCGGCACGAGGCGGATATGGGGTATGGGTTCCTCGCTCAGCGCTATGCACCGCATCAGGATCTGTCCGCGATTACCCCGAAGGAAATGCCCGGGGTGCTGGCAAAGACCGCGCGCGAAACCATCCCCAACGTGTTCGTCGAGTTCTGGTCGTTCCGCATCATGGTCGGACTCGGGCTCGCCTTCATCGTGGTCTTCGCTTTCGGTGCCTATTACAGCCTGAGGAACCGGCTCGATCAGCATCCGCTCGTTCTGAAAGCTGCGATGCTTGCAATTCCGCTGCCGATCCTGGCGTGCGAGTTCGGATGGGTCACCGCCGAGAACGGCAGGCAACCCTGGACCGTCTACGGCTGGCTGCCGACGTTCCAATCCGCTTCGTCGCACGGACTTGGCTACATGATCTTCTCGCTGGTCGGCTTCGTGCTGCTCTACAGCCTGTTTATCGCGGCCGAATTGTATCTGATGTTCAAATTCGCCCGCCTTGGCCCGGGGGTTCACGCAAGACCGGTCCCGCCGGCGTCTGTTGCGGCCCAGCCGCTCTACGGCCAGCCCGGTTACGCCGACAAATCGTGGAAATAAGGACAGTCTGATATGGAACTCTACATCGCGCTCAAGGTGATCTGGGCAGGTCTGCTGGGTGTCCTGCTCTGCGGCCTCGCTATCATGGTGGGGATGGACATGGGGGTCGGCACCCTGCTGCGGTTCGTCGGCCGGACCGACGCTGAGCGGCGCACTGCACTTGCGATGATCGGGCCGCATTGGGATGGTAACCAGGTGTGGTTCATTCTCGGCGGCGGTGCGATTTTCGCGGCGTTTCCGACGCTCTATGCCACGTCGTTCTCGACCTTCTATGTCGTTATGATCCTGCTGCTGTTCGCCATGATCCTGCGGCCGGTCGCGTTCGAATACCGCTCCAAGGTTGCCGCCAGACACTGGCGCGCCGGGTGGGACTGGGCGTTTCTGGTGTCGGGCGCCGTGCCGATGATCGTATTCGGTGCCGCGTTTGGCAATATACTACAAGGTGTCGGGTTTCATTTCAGCTGGGATGGGCAGTATTATCAAGATGAAAGTTTTATCTGGTATCTCCTCAATCCTTTCGCGCTGCTCTGCGGGGTGATGTCGATCTCGCTCGCGGTCTATCAGGGTGGCGCGATGCTGATGATCCGCGGCAGCGGCGACATCGCGGCACGAGCCCGGCGTTTTGCCATGGCCGGGGGCGTGCTGGCCGCCGCATTATTCGTGATCGGCGGCGTATGGATCACGGTGATCAAGGGTTTCGCATTCACCCAGAAGGTCAATCCAGGCATGCCGGCCACCCCGCTCGGGGGACCGGCAGTCGTCATGCGCGCAGGCGCGTGGCTCGATAATTTCCATAGTGTGCCGATCCTCTGGCTGTTTCCCCTGATCGGCTTGTGCGGCATGCTTGGCGGAGCGCTGGCACTGCGTGCCGGGAAGCCGATCCTGGGGTGGTGGCT
>JAQTXO010000518.1 GCA_028688765.1 Acidiphilium sp.
TTCGGAAACTGCTGCTGATAGTATGATTGAAATGCCTTGGTGTCGGCGGACGGATCCGGCTGCGTCGCGGCACTGGCCAAAACGGTGGACCCGAGCAACCCTGCGGTAACGGCCAGGCCCAGAAGCGGAAATTTCATGAATTCATCCTCCCCGATGAATAGGTCGACGCCGACCGATATGCATGACCCGGTCCGGCGCTACGATATCTTCCCAGTCGATTACGCCATCAATGGGCTTGCGGCGTCGGCATTGCTTGTTCAGTCGATTCGCCGTCGCCGCAATAAAATCGGGTGGCGATGATATCGCCACCCGATTTGCTTACATGATATTCGAAGACGTGGTCGCCGTTTCGCCTTTGTTATCGACCCAGGAAACGCCGATCGGTTCGCCCGACTTGCCGCCCTTGAACGAGAACTTGATGAACGGATTTTTCGAGACTGCGGGGCCCCAATAGCCGGTCAGGACGACTTTGCCCTGATGGGTGAACTCGATCACTTCGATGTAGTGCGCCGGAATGATCTTGCCCGCCGCATTCTTCACGAAGCCGGAATCCATTGGATGCTTGACCAGAGCTTCCACCGTGGTGGTGTCGCCGGAGGTCATTGCGTGAACCAGAATTTGATGTGCCATGGTGCTTCTCCCTTAACCGCAACCGCCAAGGGTGACCTTGACCTGCTTTGACGCGCTCATCAGCTTGCCGCCGGATTGAATAACCGCAACGACTTGCGTCGTCTTGCCCAGCTTGACGCGGCTCGAAATCGCCGGATCGGTCCCCGCCGGGATTTTGTAGGCGCACGCCATCACAAAGGGGTTATCAATCGCTAGAATGGACGCGCCGGTGACGTTTTTCGCGTTGGCATCGAACGAGATCGGCACCACTGCCCCGTTCTCGGCGATGTCCGGCGCGTCAAGCTTGACGTCCGAAGATGTCGACACGGATGACGTCCCGTACATCGCCTGGAGCGTCGCCGCCTGGGTCTTCTGGGTGAAGGCCTTCATCGGGTAGTCCTTGGCGCTCGGTGCCGTAACGGCGTCCGCCGCGAAGCTCGTGCGCGGCAGCACGAAGCTGGCGGCAGCCCCTGCCGCAACGGCTGTCAGAATGGTCCGGCGCTTGGCCGAAACCGGGGGAGATCCAAAAGAATCGGTCATATTTCCTCGCTTACTTTGTGTACATGAAGTCGATGACTTCGTTGATCTGCTTAGGCGTCAGTATCTGGTTTTTGCCAAAAGCCGGCATGATCGTCGACGGATTGCGGGCTTCCTCGTCGTAGATGATCTTGTAGAACTCAGCACGGTTCGGAACCATGGATTTCACATCCTTGAGTTCCGGACCGATATTGCCCGCCTCTACGGCACCCTTGAACATGTGACAGGCATCGCAATTGCCTTCGGTCGTCGTCGTCGCGAGTTTTTCACCAGCCGCAATCTGAGCCGGCGTTGCTGCGACGGCGAAGCCGATCATGGCAACGCTGGCCGAAAGGCCAAAGACGAAGGCAGTCGCTGCTTTGTTCATGACATCTCCCTCACTTGCCGTTCTTCATGTGATCGACCGGACCCGTCATTCGCGGCGTCAGATTCATCGTGGCGGCATTCGATGTAATCTTGATCGATGATGGACTGACACAATTCTTCATGCAAGCAGAATTATGCGTCACCGGACGAGGATCTTTCCAGTTGAACGAGTTGCGGTTGGGCATCTTGACCAGCGGAACCGATTTCGCATCCGCGACCCAGCTGCTCTTGGTGATCCCGTTCATGTTCAGGATATACGCGGTGAGTGAGTAGACCTCGTCGGGCTTCAGCGTATGGGGGGCATAAAACGGCATCGCGCGATTGATGTAATCCCACACCGTCGTTGCATAAGGCCAATAACTGCCTACGGTCTTTTCCGGACCAGCCGTCCCGAGCGACCCGATACCGCCCACCAGGGCCGGATAGTTGTTTTTGCCCTCGCCAAAACCACCGTGACACATGGCGCAATTGGTCGAATAGATTGCCTCGCCCTTGGCTGCGGTACCGGAACCAGCCGGCATGTTTTCGCCGCTTGGCGGAACCGCAATGGTCCATCCGGCAATCTGCGCCGGCGTCGGTGTCGCGCCGATCTTGTAATAATCGACTTTCGTCGCCGGCTTGTAATGGGCCAGCTTGCCGTTACCGGTCCCTTCTTCGCGCCAGACCTTCAGGTCTTTCGCCGAGACAATGCCCTTGTAGTATTTGACCGAATTATGGTCGCCGGCATGACCCGGTGGGACCGACGACGTGGCCGCGTCGGACGCGGGTGCGCTCGATGTGTCACCGGCCCAGGCGGTTGCGGTTGCAAGAACGGCGCCACCCAGCAGGATAGCGATAAGTTTACGAGAGCTGGACATTGTTCACCTCCCCGCTGGCGAGAATCTGCCAAGTCTGGATCGAGTTGTTTTCATAGACCGGATCGTGGCCCCAGAATTTGTGCTTCTGAACGATGGTCGGCTGAACATAGCCGGTGTCGTCCGTCACGCGTGACTGGATCAGAGCGGGCTTGCCGTCCCACCAATACGGCAGGGTGAAGCGGGTCATGCATTTGTCGAGAATCGGATTATCGAGCTTGGCGCGCTGGAAGTTCACGCCGCCATCGAGCGAAACGTCGACATACTTGACCTTGCCGCGACCGCTCCAGGCGAGACCGCGGATTTCGTAGAAACCGGGTCCCTGAGTGAGCGGCTTTTCGGGGCAGGGGAAGGTGATGACCGATTTCGCGTCCATCACCCAGGTGAATCCGAGAGATTTCCCGTCGCCCAGCAACTCGCTGTATTCGCTGGTTTCCTCGCGGGTAATCCACGGCTCGCGACCGACCTGAAGCTGACGCAGCCACTTGACGTTGA
>JAQTXO010000519.1 GCA_028688765.1 Acidiphilium sp.
CGAGGAGCGGCCATTTCTGTATTTCACCGACCATGCTTCGGCAGAGCTTGTCGAAGCGGTGAAAACCGGGCGGCGGGCGGAATTTTCGAAATTCCCTGCATTTTCCTCCGCCGAGGCGCAGCGGGCGATTCCCGATCCGAACGACAAGGCGACGTTTGCGGCCTCGATCCCAAGCTTCGATGACGCGGAGGCACCGGGTGCCGGATGGCGGCTGTTTCATACCGCCTTGCTCGGCATCAGACGGGAGATTGTCATGCCGCGCATTCCGGGTGCGCGAAGTTTGGGGGCGGCGGCACTCGGGCGGAGCGGGGTGCGCGCTTCGTGGCGGCTGGGCGATGAGTCGGTGCTGACGATCGCGGCGAATTTCGGCGAGGAGCCGGTGGCGTGCGAACCCGGCGAGGGGATGGTGCTGGCGGCGTCGCCGCCGACCGGGCGGGCCGATGCGATGCTGCCGGGGCGGACCGCGGTGGCCTGGTTCGCGCCCTCATGAGCGACGAGGCGCTGTTCAGCCTCGCCGACCGGGCCGGGCTGAGCGTGGTGTGGCACGATGTGTTCGGCACCGCGCATCATGTGGCACCCGAGGTGTTGCGCCCGCTGCTCGCCGCACTCGGGCATGAGGCGGATTCGGATGGGGCGTGTGCCGCGAGCCTCGGACGGCTCGATGAGGAATCGCGCGCGACACCAAAGCTGGTGACCGCGCTGGCGGGCGGGGATATCAGGTTTCGTCATGACGGTGGCGCGGCGCGGCTGACGCGGGAGGACGGAACGATCGTCGAGACCCGGGCCGAACCGGTCGGGGATGGCTGGGCGCGGCTGCCGCCAGTGGATGAGGTCGGGTATCATACGCTGGCGATCGGGGAGCGGACGATCGGGATCGCGGTGGCGCCGGCACGGGCGTTCACCATGCGCGATGCGCTCGACCGGGCGGGGCGCGGCGGCAAGGCCTGGGGGTTGGCGGCGCAGGTTTACGGATTGCCGCGCGCGAACGATGGCGGGATCGGCGATTTCGCGGCGCTCGCGGAACTGGCGCGCAGGGCGGCGGAACGCGGGGCGGATGCCATCGCGATCAGCCCAATCCACGCGCTCTATGCCAGCGAGCCGGGACATTACGGGCCGTACGGGCCGTCGAGCCGGATGGCGCTGAACCCGGTTTATGCCGCGCTGGACTGCGCCGATCCGGTGCCGGACCCGGAAGACGTGACCGGGGAGTCGCCCGGCGGGCTGGTCGATTGGCGGCGGTTTACCCCGCCGCGTTACGCGGCGCTGCGCGCGGCCTTCGCGCAGGAGCGCCATGAGGCCGCATTTCGCGCGTTTTTGAGCGATCCGCCGCCGGCCCTGCTGCTGCATGCGCGGTTCGAGGCGCTGGTTGCGCATCAATTGGCGCACGGGGCGGGCCGCGACTGGCGACACTGGCCGGATGCGCTGCGAAGCCCGGCCACGCCGGAGGTTGCGGCAATTCTGGCGGCCGAGGGCGAGCAGGTCGAGTTTCATCTGTTCGCGCAATATCGGGTGCGGGCGGATCTGCGCCGGGCGCAGCTTGCGGCGACCGGGGCGGGCATGGCGGTCGGGCTGATCGCGGACCTTGCGGTGGGGGCCGATCCGGCGGGCAGCGATGCCTGGGGGCGGCCACTGGAGGTGTTGCGCGGCGCATCGGTGGGCGCACCACCCGATGAGTTCAACCGGCGCGGCCAGAACTGGGGGCTGACCGCATTTTCGCCGCGCGGGCTGCGCGATAGCGGGTTTTCGGCGCTGCGCGACATGCTCGGGGCCGCGCTGGAGCCGACTGGCGGGGTGCGGATCGATCATGCCATGGGGCTGTCGCGGCTGTGGATCATTCCCGAGGGCGGCGAGGCGAAGGATGGCTGTTTCCTGCGCTATCCGTTCGATGACATGCGGCGGATCGTGATGCTGGAATCGGTGCGTCATCGCGGGATCGTGGTGGCCGAGGATCTCGGCACGGTGCCCGAGGGGTTCCGCGATGGGCTGGCGACCGGCGGGATCGCGGGCATGAGCATTCTGTGGTTCGAGCGCGACGGCGACCGGTTCGTGCCGCCCGCTCACTGGCGCGCGGATACCGCCGCCCTGACCACGACGCATGATCTGCCGACCGCCGCCGGATGGTGGCGCGGCACCGATATCGGCTGGCGCGAGCGGCTGCATATTCCGGGCGAGGATGAGGAAAAGCGGGCGTTCGACCGGGGCTGCCTGTGGGATGCCTGCGTGCAGTCGGGGGCGGCGGGCGGTGAGCCACCGGGACCGGACGAAGCCGACGCGATCGCGGATGCCGTGATCGCGCATGTCGCCACTGCCTCGTCGGACCTCGTGATCCTGCCGATCGAGGATGTGATGGCGCTGCGCGAGCAGCCGAACATTCCCGGCACGATCGACGAACACCCGAACTGGCGGCGGCGCCTGCCCGAACCGGTGGAGGCCTGCCTTGCGGCACCGCGCGTCGCCGCCCGGCTCAAGACCATCGATGGAAAGCGCAGATCATCATGACCACCACACCGCCCCGCGCCACGATCCGCCTGCAGTTCCACAAGGGCTTCACCCTCGATGACGGGGCCGCGGTGGTGCCCTATGCTGCTTCACTTGGGGTGAGCCATTTATATGCCTCGCCGATCCTGAAGGCGCGGCCGGGCTCGACCCATGGCTACGACATCGTGGACCATAACGCGATCAATCCCGAACTGGGCGGCGCGGCGGCGCTGGAGCGGCTTTCGGCGGCGCTGCGCGAACACGGGCTCGGGCTGATCCTCGATATCGTGCCGAACCACATGGGGGTGGGCGGCGGCGACAATGCCTGGTGGATGGACGTGCTGGAATGGGGGCGCGCGAGCCGCTACGCCGATGCGTT
>JAQTXO010000520.1 GCA_028688765.1 Acidiphilium sp.
GCAGGATCTGGCAGTGATGGGGCTTGCGGAAATCCTGCCGCGCGTGATGAAGCTGCGTCAGCGGCTGGCCCAGGCCGTCGCCGATGTATCGGCGCGCAAGCCGGATATTCTCATCACGATCGACAGACCCGGCTTCACCCTGCGCCTGCTGCGCGCCGTGGCCCCGCTCGGCATCAGGCGCGTGCACTATGTCGCCCCGCAGGTCTGGGCTTGGCGGCAAGGGCGGGTGAAGCATTTCCCCGGCCTGTGGGATCGGCTGCTCTGCCTGCTCCCGTTCGAGCCGGCGTTTTTCCAACCGTTCGGCCTTAACCCGGTCTTCGTCGGTCATCCGGTCCTGCAATCCGGGGCCGATCGCGGGGATGCCCTCCGGTTTCGCACCGTCTTCGGCCTCGATGGCGGCGCACGGCCCCTGATCCTGATGCCCGGCAGCCGTCGTACCGAAACCGCCCGGCTGATGCCGGTCTTCCGCGAAACCGTCGCCCTGCTCACCGCGCGCCACCCCGCTCTGGTGCCGGTGCTCGCCGCCGCTCCGGCGATCGCCTCCGAACTGAGCGCGATGGCCGCAGGCTGGCCGATCCGCCCGATCATCGTGACCGATCCCGAAACCCGTTACGACGCCTTCGCCGCCGCCGCCGCCGCGCTGACCAAATCCGGCACCTCGACCCTCGAACTCGCGCTGGCAGGCGTCCCCATGGCAGTGACCTACCGGGTCAACCCGCTGAGCGCGCTATTCGCCCGGCGGCTGATCAAGGTCCCGCATGTCGCCATGATCAACCTGCTGGCACGAAGCGCCCTCGTGCCGGAATTGCTCCAGCAGGACTGCAATCCCGAACTCCTGGCCCGGACGATCGCCACCCTGCTCGACGATCCCGCCGCAGCAGCGGAACAGCGCGCCGGATTCGCCGCCGCCCTTGCAACCCTTCAAGCCCCCGCCGGCGCGCTGCCGGCCGATGCGGCAGCGCGCGCAATCATCGAGACGCTGTCAGCCTGAAGCCGGGCTACCAGTTATTGTCGGGGTCGAAATCACCCTGCGAATCGCTGCCACCCGACAGATCGTTGTCGTCCCAGCCGGGAGCCCCGAGCAGTCCGTCGTCCCGATCGGCGGCGGGATCGACCGGAGCCGCGCTATCGACCCCAGGCGCGCTGTCGATCCCGCGCTGACCCCGCTCCCCGCCCATGAGACCATCGATGACCCGCTCACCCGCCGCAACGCCGACGCCGAGCGCAAGGCCCGAGGCCAACGCACCGCCGATCCCCGACCCCATCGCGGTGCCAAACGGCGCCCCGCCCGCCGGGCCGTAAGGCGGCTGCATACCCTGGCCCATCGGCGGTCCACCGGGTCCATAAGGGTTACCCATGCCGCGCATGGCCGTACGACGACGCATCCGCATGATGATGAACAGCACGATGAGCGCACCGATCACCAGCATCCACGGGCTGAAATGAAACCCCGAGGGCGCAACCCGCGTCCCGGAACCGGCAAGATGCGCCTTGAGCGCCGCCACCTTGTCAGGCTGGGCGAAAGGCAGTCCGGGGGCCAGCGCTTCCGCCTTGGCGAGCGCCGCCCGGGCTTCGGCACGTTGCCCCAGCGCATCCCGCGCTTCGGCGGTGAGGTACCAGGCCACCCCGCTATCGGGATGAGCGCGCACGATCGGTCGAAGGTCGGACAGGGCGGTCCGCGCATGACCGCCCGCGATCAGCGCCTGGATCTGCTGCGGCGTCGGCCCGGCAGCGTGCGCCCCTGACAGGCCGAGGCCGAACACCACCGCCCCGATCAGGCCGACCCGGCGAACCAATGACCAAACCATGGAGAAAACTCCTTCCGCGATATCACGCGACCGCGTCGGCCGCTCACAAAGAGTTTATCCCAACCGGGCATGACTCGCCAGATCGCACTGCCCCGCCCTCAGGCGGTAACCGCGATTTCATCCGGCAGTTTCGCCCCCGTCATATACGCCACCGCATCCGACATGGTGTGCGATTTCGGATCGATGACGCAAAGCCGCCGCCCCAGCCGATGAATATGCACCCGGTCGGCCACCTCGAACACGTGCGGCATGTTGTGGCTGATCAAAATGATCGGAATGCCGCGCGATCGGACATCGAGGATGAGTTCGAGCACCCGGCGCGATTCCTTCACCCCCAGTGCGGCGGTCGGTTCGTCGAGAATGATCACTTTCGACCCGAACGCGGCGGCGCGCGCCACCGCAACACCCTGCCGCTGCCCGCCCGACAGGGTCTCGACCGCCTGATTGATGTTCTGGATCGTCATCAGCCCGAGTTCGCTGAGCTTCTGGCGCGCGATCCGCTGCATCTCGGCATGATCGAGCTTGCGGAACACGCTGCCGAGAATCCCAGGCTTGCGAATCTCGCGCCCCATGAACATGTTATCCGCGATCGACAGCCCCGGCGACATCGCCAGCGTCTGATACACGGTCTCGATCCCCGCGGCCCGTGCCGCGATAGGCGATGCAAAGCGGATCGGCCTGCCCTCAAGCCGGATTTCGCCCTCATCGAGCTGCACCGCACCCGACAGGGCCTTGATCAGCGAGGATTTCCCCGCTCCGTTATCACCGATCACGGCAAGGATCTCGCCGGGATAGAGATCGAAATCGCAGTGATCGAGCGCGGTCACCCGGCCATAGCGCTTGACCAGATTACGTCCTGATAGGATCGGTTCCATTACACGGCTGCCTTTCTGATCCATTGATCGACCGCGACGGCGACGATGATGAGCGCGCCGATCAGCAGATAGGTCCATTGCGGGTCGGTGCCGTACATGTTGAGCCCGAGGGTGAACACACCCACGATCATGGCCCCGAAAATCATGCCTATGATCGACCC
>JAQTXO010000521.1 GCA_028688765.1 Acidiphilium sp.
GCGCGACGCGATCGCCGGTCGCCGCCCCCCGGTATTCTTCCGCCGCCAGCCCACCGCGATCAAAGCCGCGACCCTCTGGCGTGAAGACGCCATCCTCGCCGCGATCGACCGCGCCCGCCGCGCCGAAGCCGACTGCAAACGCACCGGCAGCGTCCCCGAGGCGATCGCCCGCCAAACCCTGCTCGGCCTCGCCCAACGCGCCGCCCGCGCAACCGGCTGACCCGATCATCACACCCGGCCCGCCACGCGCTGACCGCGCAACCCGCCAGAGCGGTCATCGCCACCCCCGTCCCCACCCCTCCGCCGATTTTGCAAACACCCAGGCCGGGACTAAACATCGCGCCCGACACCGCACGGGACCGCCCGCCATGAACACCTCACTCTTCCGCAAGATCGACCGCCCGCACTACGATCGCTCCTTCGGCATCGCGACCAAGCTGCTCCGGGTGAACTGGCTGTTCGTGCTCGCCTGCTGCGCCCTCGCCGGCATCGGCTACGCCGCGCTCTATTCCGCCGCCGGCGGCCACGGCCAGCCCTATGCCACCCCGCAGATCGAGCGCTTCTTCGCCGCCCTCATCATGATGATCGCGATCGCCATGATCGATATCCGCATCATCGCCAAGCTCGCCTGGCCGCTCTACGGCCTCGGCATCGTCCTGCTCCTCGCGGTCTGGAAATTCGGCCATGTCGGCCTCGGCGCCAAGCGCTGGCTCGATGTCGGCGGCGTCCATGTCCAGCCTTCCGAACTCATGAAGCTGTTCCTCGCCCTCGCCCTCGCCTCGTGGTTCCAGCGCGCCAGCTACGAGCGCGTCGGCAACCCGCTATTCCTGATCCCGCCGGTCCTCGCCATTCTGGTTCCCGCCGCCCTCATCCTCAAGGAACCCAATCTCGGCACCGCCGTCATCACCATGAGCATCGGCGCCGCCATCCTGCTCGGCGCCGGCGTGCGCTGGTGGAAATTCGCCATCGTGATCGCCCTGGTCGCCATCATCGCGCCCTTCGCCTACGCCCATCTGCACGGCTACCAGAAAGAGCGCATCCTCACCTTCCTCCATCCGGGGCGCGACCCGCTGGGTGCCGGCTACAACATCATCCAATCCAAGATCGCCCTCGGTTCGGGCGGCATGTGGGGTCAGGGCTTCCTGCACGGCACCCAGAACCAGCTCAACTTCCTGCCCGAAAAACAGACCGATTTCGTCTTCACCATCATCGCCGAGGAATTCGGCTTCGCCGGCTCGCTGGTCCTGCTCGGCATCCTGTTCTCGATGGTCGCAATGGCGGTCTACACCGCGCTGCGCTGCCATCACCAGTTCGGCCGCCTCGCCGCCCTCGGCATCGCGACCAACCTGTTCCTCTACTGCTTCGTCAATCTCGCGATGGTGATGGGCCTGATCCCGGTCGGCGGCGTCCCGCTGCCGCTGGTCTCCTACGGCGGCTCGGCCCTCACCGCGGTCATGCTCGGCTTCGGCGTCCTGATGTCGATCCACGTCCACCGGGACGTGGAATTCGCCCCCACCGACGACTGAATCTATTCCACCCGATCCTGGCCCGCCCGATCTTGCCCTGCCCGCTTCGCCTCGATCCGGTCCCAGATCGCCGCCGCCAGATCCGCCCCGCCGAACCGCGCGACCTGCTGAATCCCGGTCGGCGATGTCACATTGATCTCGGTCAGGTAATCCCCGATCACGTCGATCCCGGTGAACATCAGCCCGCGCTCCTTCAGCGTCGGCCCGATCCGCGCGCAGATCTCGTGATCCCGCGCCGTCATCGTGGTCGGCCGCGCCACCCCGCCGGCATGCATGTTCGAGCGCGCATCGCCGTCCACCGGCACCCGGTTGATCGCCCCCATCGCCTCGCCGTCGATCAGAATGATCCGCTTGTCCCCCGCCCGCACCGCCGGCTCGTAGCGCTGGATCATCAGCGGCTCGCGTGAAACTCCGAAATGCATGTCCATCAGCGCGCCCAGATTCTCGTCATCCGGCTTGATCCGGAAAATCCCCGCGCCGCCATTGCCGAACAGCGGCTTGACGATGATGTCCTTGTAACGCGCCCGGAAATCCCGCACCGCCGCCCGGTCCCATGCGATCATGGTCGGCGGCATCAGGTCGGGAAACTCCATCACCAGCAGTTTCTCCGGCGCATTGCGCACCGAAGCCGGGTCGTTCACCACCAGCGTGCGCGGATGGATATGTTCGAGCAGATGCGTCGCGGTGATATACGCCATGTCGAAGGGCGGGTCCTGACGCATCAGCACCACGTCCATCGAAGCGAGGTCGACCACCTCGGTCTCGCCGGCGGTGAAATGCGCCCCGCGCTCGCGCCGCACTGTCACCTCGCGCACCCGCGCGCGCAGCACCCCCGCCTCCAGCCACATGTCCGGCACCCGATAGTGCCACAGCGCATGCCCGCGCGTCTGCGCTTCGAGCATCAGTGCGAAACTCGAATCCCCATCGATATCGATGCTCTCCATCGGGTCCATCTGGACCGCGACCTTCAAACCGCTCATGCGTCCTCCGATCTCTCGTTGACGCTCATCTACCAGCCCCGGCCCCGCCATGCCAGACAAGCGGAATCGGCCGCCACCCCATCCCCAACCCCCCCAACCCGAACAACCAGAAGTCTTTTGCTTCTTTTCTACAGAAAAGAAGACCTTGCGTTGCCTTGCCTTACCTCGCCTGCCCCGCACTTCAAACCCGCCCATCCCCCCGTTCGCGTATCAAGCTCGCCACGCAGGAGGATTGCGAAACCCCGCGCGGCAACGGCATCGCCGCGCTCACTGCGGGCACGCCGGTCGGCCCCGGGTACAAAATCACATTGAGCCGGCAGACCGAGGAATCGTAA
>JAQTXO010000050.1 GCA_028688765.1 Acidiphilium sp.
TTGCCGGCCATCGGCGTAGAGATCGTGCGAGGCCTCGAACAGGTTGGGGTCGAGGCCGGACATCCGGGCAAACACCACGAGAGCGACGTAGGGCGCCTGGAAGGTGACATGGGCGATGCCCATGGTCAGCAGCCCCGCCGCGAACAGGCCGGTCGCCTTGTGCATCAGGTTGAAAAAGATCAGTTCGGAAATGCCGAACACCAGCGAGGGCATGATGATCGGGGTATAGATGATCAGGCTCGGCAGGGCGGCGGCGAAGCCCGAGCGGGCGCGGGAGCGGAACCGGCTGAGGCCGAAGCCCATCAATGTGCCGAGGATGGTGCCGAGGATGGAGGAGCCGAAGGCGAGGGTGAGCGAGCGGCGGAACGCGGCGAGGACATCCGGTGCGTGGAGCAGGTCGGCATACCAGTGCCAGCCCGGCTGGGTGGCACCGGGGGCCGGGGCGAAGGAGAAGATCGCGATCAAGGTGAGCGGGGCGTAGAGCAGCACATAGACCGGCAGGCTGGTCAGCAGCAGGGCGCGGCGGACCGGGCGGGCGAGATAGGCGCTCAAATCATGCTCCCTTCGGAACTGCCGAGCCGCCGGCTCATCACCCGGAACACGATCAGCCCGCCGCAGGTGAAGATCAGCATGAAGATGGTCAGCGCCGCGCCATAGGGCCAGTTCGGGGTCTGGAGGAATTGCGAGGCGATCAGCGCGCCGATCATCATGGATTTGCCGCCGCCGAGCAGGGTGGGCACCACGTAATCGCCGAAGGCGGGGATCGCGACGAGAATGATCCCGGAGAGCAGGCCGGGGATGGTCTGCGGAAACACCGCACTCCAGAACAGCCGTGCCCCCGAGGCGTAGAGGTCGCGCCCGGCCTCGACCAGCGACCAGTCGAGTTTTTCGGCGGCGGCGTAGAGCGGCACGACCATGTAGGGGAGGTAGTTGTAGGTCAGGCCGATCTGCATCGCGAGTATCCCCGGCATCAGGCCGAGATGGGCGGGGATGAAGCCGGCGGTCTGGGCGAGATGCGACAGGGCCGAATCCGGGCCGAGCAGTTCCATCCACGCATAGGTGCGGACGACCTGATTGGTCCATGACGGCAGGATCACGAACAGCAGCAGCAACGGGCGGAGCGCGGGCGGCTGGGCGACGATGAAGAACACCACCGGATAGGCGAGCAGGATGGTCAGCCCCGCCGCCGAGATCGCCTGGACCAGCGAGCGGAGGATGACCTCGATATTGCCGGGGCTCCAGCCAAGAATTGAATAGCCCGCGACCTCGCGGAACGGCTCAAGGGTGAGCGGCAGATGGGGGTTGCCGTAATTGCCGATCGAGAAAAAGCCGATGCCGAGCAGGATCAGGCTGGGCAGGATCAGGAACAGGATGATCCAGAACAGGCCCGGCCCGGCGGTGATCCAGAGCCGCCACGCCCGGGCGGCGCGCTCGGTGCGCTCGGCGCTGCCTTTCACGGTGGGGTGTTCGGCTATCGCGGACATGGGCCGGGCTTCATGGATCGATCAGCATGATGTTGTCGGGCTTGAGTTCGAGGACGATTTTCTCGCCGGGGCGCCAGCTGCGCTCGGCGGCCTGATTGTTGGTATCGAGCGCAAGAATGACCGCGCCGCCGCGCAGTTCGACATTGTACTGGGTCGAGGCCCCCATGTAGATCGCCTCGCGGATGGTGCCGGGGAACAGGTTGGGCCGGTCGGACGGCGCGGCGGCTTCGGAGTGCAGCCAGATCTTTTCGGGGCGGATCATCGCGGTCGTGGCGCTGCCGAGCGGGGCGGTGACGGTGATCGGGCCGATCGGGGTTTCGGCGATGTTGCCGGGGCGGGCGGTGAAGGTCCAGATATTCGACAGGCCGAGAAATTCGGCGACGAAGACCGAGCGCGGCTGTTCATAGACATCGAGCACCGGGCCGACCTGAAGCATCCGCCCGCGTTCCATCACCGCGATCCGGTCGCTCATCACCAGGGCCTCGTGCTGATCGTGGGTGACGAAAATGAAGGTCATGCCGAGGCGTTTCTGCATCCGCATCAATTCGACCTGGAGTTCGGCGCGCAGTTTGGCATCGAGGGCGGAGAGCGGTTCGTCGAGCAGGACGACCTCGGGTTCGTTGACCAGGGCGCGGGCGAGGGCGACGCGCTGGCGCTGGCCGCCGGAGAGCTGGGCCGGGTTGCGGGCGGCGAACGCATCGATCTGGAGCAGCCCCATGATCTGCTCGGTGCGGGCGCGGCGCTCGGCTTTCGCGACACCGCGCATCCGCAGGCCGAAGCCGATATTCTCGGCGACGTTGAGGTGCGGGAACAGCGCGTAGGACTGGAACACCGTGTTCACCGCCCGCTTATGGGCCGGGACCGTCTGCATTTCGCGGCCCGAGATCAGGATGCGCCCGGAATCGGGGGTCTCGAAGCCGGCGATCATGCGCAGCAAGGTGGTTTTGCCGCAGCCAGACGGGCCGAGCAGGGTGAAGAATTCGCCGGGCCGGATGTCGAGATCGATCCGGTCGACCGCGACGATGCCGCCGCCGAACACCCGGCTGACGCCCTGCAGGGCGATGGCACCGCGAATGCCGCCCGATGGTGCCGGTGCGGCGACCGGTGCCGGGGTCAGCACGGCGGGCTGGCTCATGCGCGCGGGTTGAGCCGGATGCTGCCGGCGGGCGGGTGCGGGTTCGCTGGTGCGCGCATTCGATCTCCCCGGCGGTCAGCCCGATCGGCTGGCGGCGCTGCGTTTCATGCTGGCTTTACTCCCGTCGTCGCCAGCATCGCCAAAGTTTTTTCGATCGTCAAGAATAATCAACGAGGCTGCAATGACCGTTTTGTGATCCCCGGGAATGAGCCGGAATTGGGGATGTCGGCGCGAAATTATGTTGCGTGCGCCGATCGGGATGGGTAGAAGCTGTTGATTATTCTAAACGGCATCCTGCGCATGAGGGCAATCGACATGTTGATCGGCGTTCCCAAGGAAATCAAGAATCACGAATATCGGGTCGGGCTGACCCCGGCATCGGTGCGCGAATTATCCGCCCACGGGCATAAAATAATGATCGAGACCGGGGCCGGTGCCGGGATCGGGATGGATGACGCGGCCTATCAGCGCGCCGGAGCCGAGATCATGGCGGATGCCGCCGGTCTGTTCGCCGCCGCCGAGATGATCGTGAAGGTCAAGGAACCGCAGCCCGCCGAGTGCCGCATGCTGCGCCCCGGGCAGATATTATTCACCTATCTGCATCTCGCGCCCGATCCCGAACAGGCGAAACTGCTGATGGACTCGGGCTGCATCGCGATCGCGTACGAGACCGTGACCGATGAGCGGGGCCGCCTGCCGCTGCTGGCCCCGATGAGCGAGGTTGCGGGCCGCATGGCGGTGCAGGTGGGGGCGGTGTCGCTCCAGAAGGCGAATGGCGGGTTCGGGGTTCTGCTTGCCGGTGTACCCGGCGTGCCGCCGGGGCGGGTCGCGGTGCTCGGCGGCGGCGTGGTCGGCACCAATGCGGCGCGGATCGCGCTCGGCATGGGGGCGGATGTCACCATCCTCGACAAATCGATCGGGCGGCTGGCGCAGCTCGATGATCTGTACGGCCCGCATCTGAAAACCGCCTTCGCCACGACCGAGGCGATCGAGGAGGCGGTGTTTCACGCCGATCTGATCATCGGCGCGGTGCTGGTGCCCGGCGCCTCCGCTCCTAAGCTGGTGACCCGCGCGATGCTGGGGCAGATGCGCCGGGGGGCGGTGCTGGTCGATGTCGCGATCGATCAGGGCGGGTGTTTCGAAACCAGCCGGCCGACCACCCATGACGATCCGACCTATATCGTCGAGGGGGTGGTGCATTACTGCGTCGCCAACATGCCCGGCGCGGTGCCGCGCACCTCGACCTTCGCGCTGGCGCAGGCGACGCTGCCTTATGCGCTCAAACTCGCCGATCACGGCTGGAAGGCGGCGCTGCGGGCGGACCCGCATCTGCGCGCGGGGCTCAACGTCGCTGACGGCCGGATCACGCATCCGGCGGTGGCCGCCGCCCTTGGCGAGACATTGCACGATCCGGGCCGGATGCTGGCGGCCTGACGCGCGGATGGATGACGAAACCCACCATGAGGCGGAGCCCGGCGTCGGCGGACGGCTGAAACGGATGCGCCAGGTGTTCGGCCTGACCCAGCGCGAACTCGCGCGCCGGGCCGGGGTGACCAACGGGGCGATTTCGCTGATCGAACAGGGGCGGGTCAGCCCCTCGATTTCCTCGCTCAAGAAAATCCTCGACGGGATTCCGATGTCGCTCGCGGAATTTTTCACGATCGATCTCGCCGCTCCCGAAGATGTGTTTTTCAGTGCGGGAGATCTCACCGAGATCGCGTTCGAGGACCGGATTTCGTTTCGCATGGTCGGGCGGCGGCTCAAGGACCGGGCGTTGCAGATGCTCCACGAATCCTACCGCCCGGGGGCCGATACCGGCGAGGCGATGCTGCGCCACGATGGCGAGGAGGCCGGGATCGTGGTGCGCGGGCGGATCGTGGTGACGGTGGGCGATCAGGAACGCGCGCTCGGGGCTGGGGATGCGTATTATTTCCGCAGCCGGATCCCCCACCGGTTCCGCAATCCGTTCGATGAGATCTGCGAGGTGATCAGTGCCAACACGCCGCCCAGTTTCTGAGCCTGCTGGATCGGGCGTTCGGATTTTTGTTGAACCGGCTTCGGGTTCTGGTTACGATCCGTGATGATGATGATGACAATCGGCAACATTTCGGGCGCGGGAGCAGGGCGGTGCGGCGTGCCGGCCGGGCTCGACGCCCATGCCGAATTGCTGCGGCTCTGCGCCCGGATCGGCTACAGCCCGCATCGCTCCTGATCGTTTCAGCCGCGCGGCGGGTTGCCGCGATCTTGCTCTAACATCGGAGTTAGCATTCAATGCTCGATCATATCGTTTCATCAGTTCAGGCACCGGATTACGACTGGCAGGCGGCGGATGCCGCGCATCATCTGCATCCGTTTTCGGACCATAAATCGCTGCATCAGGGACGGGTGCGGATCATCACCGGCGGGGAGGGGGTTTACCTCACCGACGATGCCGGACACCGGATTCTCGACGGCATGGCCGGCTTGTGGTGCGTCGCGGTGGGGTACGGACGCCAGGAGCTGGTGGATGCCGCGACGCGGCAGATGCAGACGCTGCCGTTCTACAACACGTTTTTCAAGACCGCGACACGCCCGGTGATCGCCCTTGCGGACCGGTTGACCGCGATGGCGCCCGGCGATCTCAATCACGCCTTTTTTGCCTCTTCGGGGTCGGAGGCGGTCGATACCGCGCTGCGGATGGCCCGGACCTACTGGATCACCAGGGGCAAGCCGGGCAAGCGGATCATTCTCGGCCGGGAATACGGGTATCATGGCTCGACCACGCTGGGTGCGGCGGCGGGCGGCATGGTGGACATGCATCGCCAGGGGGCGGTGCTGCCGGATTTTGCCCATGTCATGCCGCCCTACTGGTACGGTTATGGCGGGCAGATGAGCCCGGAGGAATTCGGCCTCTATGCGGCGAAGCAGATCGAGGACAAGATCCGCGAGATCGGGGCGGAGAGCATTGCCGCCTTCATCGGCGAGCCGATCCAGGGTGCCGGCGGGGTGATCATTCCGCCCGAGACCTACTGGCCGGAGGTTCAGCGGATCTGCCGCGAGAACGACATTCTGCTGATCGCCGACGAGGTGATCACCGGTTTCGGGCGCACCGGGCGGATGTTCGGCAGCGAGACATTCGGGATCGCGCCGGACATCATGACGCTCGCGAAGGCGATCACCTCGGGCTATATTCCGCTCTCGGCGGTGCTGGTGGGCGACCGGGTCGCCGATGTGCTGATCAATGAGACCGGCGAATTCTATCACGGGTTCACCTATTCGGGCCATCCGGTCGCCTGCGCCGTGGCCCTCGCCAATCTCGATATTTTGGAAAGCGAGGGGCTGGCAGCGCGGGCGGAGGCGAAGGGCGCGCGGTTGCGCGGGAAACTCGCCGAGGCGCTCGGTGACATGCCGATCGTGGGCGAAATTCGCGGGGTCGGGCTGATCGGGGCGATCGAACTGACCGCCGACCGGCGGACGCGGCGGTTTTTCGAAAAGCGTGGCCGGGTGGGCACGATCTGCCGGGATCATTGTTTCGCCAACGATCTGGTGATGCGCGCGGTGCGCGACACCATGGTGTTTTCCCCGCCGCTGACCATCACCGATGACGAGATGGACGAGATGGTGGCACGCGCCGCCCGGGCGATCGCGGCGACGCAGGCCGAT
This sequence comes from Acidiphilium sp., assembly GCA_028688765.1. GTDB lineage: Bacteria > Pseudomonadota > Alphaproteobacteria > Acetobacterales > Acetobacteraceae > Acidiphilium > Acidiphilium acidophilum. The sequence goes on from JAQTXO010000050.1 coordinate 6,262, forward strand.
GTTCGTTCCGAGATCATGTGAGCGGGGCGATGGACAGCGCATCCTCGCACGATGAGCGGCTGGCCCTGCTCGCCGGCAGCGAGCTGATCGAGGCGTTCATCATCGATGTCAACGGCGTGCCGCGCGGGAAATGGCTGCAGCGCGACAAGGCGGCGGCGCTGCTCGGCGCGGGGATTGCGATCCCGCGCTCGGCCTACCTGCTCGATATCTGGGGGCGGGATATTTTCGAGGGCGGGATTGCCTTCGACACCGGCGATCCGGATGGGGTCTGCGTCGCGGTGCCGCATTCGGTGACCCGGATGCAATGGGCCGAGGGGCAGGCGGCGCAGGCGCTGCTGACCATGCGCGAGGCCGATGGCTCGCTGTTCTACGCCGATCCGCGCGGGGTGCTCGCCCGGGTGCTGGAGCGTTATGCGGCGAAGGGGCTGACCCCCGCATTGGGGGTGGAGCTGGAGTTTTATCTGGTCGATCCCAACCGGGCGGGGGGCCAGCGGATTGCGCCGCGCGGGGCGGATGAAAGCTTCTGGCGCGGCTGGCAGACCGATACGATGGGGTTGTGGGAAATCCATGAATATGAGCCGATTTTGCGCGATCTGCTCCGCGCCGCCTCGGCCCAGGATATCGCGCTCGATACGCTGATCAGCGAAAACGGGCCGGGTCAGTTCGAGGTGACGCTGCGCTACGGGCCGGATGCGCTGCGAATCGCCGACGATGCCGTGCTGTTCAAGCGCGCGGTCAAGCAGATTGCCCGCCAGCACGGGCTGTGCGCGACCTTCATGGCCAAGCCGTTCGGCAACTGGTCCGGCAGCGGGATGCATGTGCATATGTCGATGCTCGACCGGGCGGGGGCGAATGTGTTCAGCGGCGATGCCGTGCGGGCGAGCGACATGCTCTATCACGCGCTCGGCGGGCTGGTCGCGGCGATGCCGGACACCATGCTGGTGCTGGCCCCGCACGCCAATTCGTTCCGCCGGTTCGCACCGGGCACCCATGCGCCGGTGTTCGGCGACTGGGGCCACGACAACCGGCTTTCGGCGATCCGCGTGATCAACGCCGATCCGCGCGCGGCGCGGCTGGAACACCGGGTCGCGGGGGCCGATTGCAACCCGTATCTCGCCTTCGCCGCCATGCTGGGCGCGATGCTCGACGGGATCGAGACCGGGGCCGATCCGGGACCGGAAACGGTGGGCGACCGGACCGGGGCGGCGGCGCCGAAACTGCCGATCGCCTGGAGTGCGGCGACCGATGCGTTCGCGACCTCACCGCGCGCGGCCGCGATTTTCGGGGCGAAATTCCAGGGGATTTTCGCCGCCTGCAAACGCCAGGAGATCGCGGAGTTCCGCACCCGGGTCTCGGACGTGGAGTACGACGCCTATCTGAAGAACGCCTGACCGGCCACCCCCACGCATCGGGGCAAAACAACATGATGCGGCGCCAGGAGAGTTCAAACCGTACAGGAGGCTGACAATGCGAACTGAGCTGCGTGCGAATTCATTATCGTTCATCGAATCGATCGTGATGGGAATTGCCGGCAGCGCGCCGGGCTATACCATTGCGGTGACCACGGCGGCGCTGATCGGCACGGCGGGATTTCTCTCGCCGGGGAGCCTGATCATTTTCGCGGTGCCGATGCTGGGCATCGCGGTGGCCTACAAGGCGCTGACGAAGCGGATGGCCGATGCCGGGGCGGCGTATCAGTGGACCACCCAGGTCTTCGGGCGGTTTTTCGGCTTCTTTTCCGGCTGGGCGCTGCTGGTGGCTTCGATGGTGTTCATGGTGACCGGCAGCCTGCCGATTGCGACCTCGACGCTCAATTTCATCGCGCCCGCGCTGACCAAGAACGTGATTGCGACCACCGGCGTCGCGACGCTGTGGTTTCTGGCGATCGCGGTGGTGCTGATCGCCGGGATCAAGCTGACCAGCAAGATCCAGCTGTTCATGAGCACGATCGAACTGCTGATTCTCGCGGTGGTGGCGGGGGCGGCGTTCGTGCATATCGGGCTGCACGGGGCGGTCAATCCGTTTTCGTGGTCGTGGTTCGGGTTTCATTACACCGCCGGGGGCTTCGCCGGGGCGGCGCTGGTGGTGATTTTTTTCTACTGGGGATGGGATGTCACCGCCAACCTCGCCGAGGAAACCGCCGATGCCGAGACCAATGCCGGCAATGGCGGGTTCGGCAGCGTGTTCGTGACCATCGCCTATTATGTCGCGTTCACGCTGGCGGCGCTGATGCTGTTTTCCCTCAAGGATGCCGAGGGGTTCAGCGATAATATCATCTACCATATCGCGGTGGCCTCGGGTCTCGGGCGGGCCGGGGGGTTGTTCGCCTCGGTGGCGGTGATCCTGTCCTCGATCGCGACGCTTGAGACCACGATGCTGCAATTCTCGCGCACCTTGTTCGCGATGGGGCGGGACGGCGGCCTGTCGCGCCGGTTCGGCGTGGTCGATGAGCGGACCGAAACGCCGGTGCGGGCGATGTATGTGCTGATCCTGGTCGGGCTGGTGGTGCTGTGGGTGTCGTCGCTGATGCCCTCGATCAATGCGATCATCACCGATTCGGTGAACGCGATCGCGATTCAGGTGGCCTATTACTACGGGCTGGCCGGGCTGGTGGCGGCGTGGGTGATGCGCGATGCGTATCGGGAGTCGGTGCTGCGCTGGGTCGGGCTGTGCCTGTTTCCCGGGGCGAGCGCGTTGTTTCTGTTCGCGATGGCGATTTATGCGATGACGACTTACAATATGGTGACCAATATCGTCGGGCTCGGCGGATTGATCGCCGGTATCGTGTTCTTTCGCCCGACCCGTGCGGGCTTGCCGCGCGCGCCGGGACCGGCGGTGGCGGAATAGGATCAGAACGCCAAAGAGAGTTGCGTGCCCGGACCCGGCGGCGGGTTCGGGCGGGCGAAGGCGGCGCAGTCGAGCGGTGCGGGAGCATGGTTGAGCCCGTATTGAGCGGCGGCGCGGCGGAACCGGGCGGCCAGAAGATCGGCATAGGGACCGGAGCCTTTGAAGCGACTGCCGAATTTGGCATCGTTCAGCGCCCCGCCGCGGGTCTGGCGGATCAGGCTGAGAACATGGCGGGCGCGCTCCGGCATGGTGCGGTGCAGCCAGTCCTCGAACAGGGCGCCGACTTCATGGGGCAGGCGCAGCAGGATCGCGCTCGCTGACCGTGCCCCGGCTTTGGCCGAGGCTTCGAGAATGGCCTCAAGCTCGGAATCGTTGACGCCGGGGATCATCGGCGCGGCGAGGACGCCGACCGGGATGCCGGCCTCGCTCAGCATCGCGACGGTCGCGAGGCGGCGCGATGGGGTGGCGGCGCGCGGTTCCATCGCGCGGGCGAGGCGTGCATCGAGCGTGGTGATCGACAGATGGACGCGGGCGAGGTTGCGCCCGGCCATGCGCGCCAGAATATCGGCATCGCGCAGCACGCCGGCGGATTTGGTGATGACGGAAACCGGATGATTGAACCGGTCCAGCACGTCGAGCACGGCACGGGTGAGTTTCAGCTGGCGCTCGACCGGCTGGTAGGGATCGGTGTTGGAGCCGAGCACGATCGGGGCGGGGATGTAGGATTTCCGCGACAATTCGCGTTCCAGCAATTGCGCGGCCTCGGGCTTGAAGATCAGTTTGGTTTCGAAATCGATACCGGCTGAAAAGCCGAGATAGGCGTGGGTGGGGCGGGCGTAGCAGTAGATGCAGCCGTGCTCGCAGCCGCGATAGGGGTTGAGGCCGCGATCGAACCCGAGATCGGGACTTTCGTTGTGGCTGATGATCGACCGGCTGGCATCGCGGATCAGGATGGTGTCCTGCGGCGGGGTGGGGTCGGCCAGGGTGTCCCACCCATCGTCGAACGCATCGGTGCTGGTCGCTTCGAAGCGGTTCGCCGGGTCCTGCGGCGTGCCGCGCGGCGCGAATGAGGTGTTGCGGGGGATGATCGTGCGCGAGTTCATGATACGTTCTGGATATCACACAGACTCGCATCGATGGTCAAGAACAAAAGATGAAAACCGGAACAGGAGTTTCAGCGCACCCCGGAAGGCCAGAGCACGACGCGCAGGGTTTGCAGGATGATCAGGATATCCAGCGCGATCGAGGCGTTTTTCACGTAATAGAGGTCGTAGCTCAGCTTCGAGCGGGCATCGTCGAGCGAGGCGCCGTAGGGGTAGTTGATCTGCGCCCAGCCGGTCAGCCCGGCCTTGACGATGTGGCGCTCGTTATAAAGCGGCAGCTTGGCCGCGAGCTCGGTGATGAATTCCGGCCGTTCCGGGCGCGGGCCGACGAACGACATGTCACCGCGCAGGATGTTGAAGAGTTGCGGAATCTCGTCGATCCGGGTGCGGCGGAGGAAATTGCCGACTTTGGTGATCCGCCGGTCGTTCGATCCGGCCCAGACCGCGCCCGCGGCTTCGGCATCGATCCGCATGGTTCGGAGCTTGAGGATGCGGAATGTGCGCATCCCTTTGGTCACCCGCGTTTGCGAATAGAACGGCCAGTGCCGGTCCTGCAGCCACACTGCGGCGATCCCGCCGAGCAGGAACGGTGATGCGGCGACCAGCAGAAGCAGGCTCACGGTAATGTCGAGCGCGCGTTTCAGCACCCGGTCGAACAGGGTGGCGGCAAACCCGTCCGAATAGAGCAGCCATGAAAGATCGAGCCGCTTGATGTCGATCCGCCGGATCTCGGATTCGAGGAAATCCATGTATTGATAGACCGGGTAGCCCGCCATTTTGCAGTCGATCAGCCGGTCGAGCGCCATGCCGCGCCGCTCGTCCGGCGCGATGACGATCTGATCGGCGTGCAGTTGCCGCGCGGTGGCGAGGTAGGAGGTGGACCGCCGGATGATGCTGCGGGGATTTTCGGACTCGACCCGTGGGTCGATCGGGCCGAAGCGCTCGTCGTGGATGAAATGGACCTCGTAATGCAGGTTGCGCCCTTCGTTGCGGAGCATCCACGCCAGATCCCAGGCGCGGGTGCCGGCCCCGACGACCAGAAGCCGGCGCTTCAGCAGGCCGGATTTTCGCAGCCGCAGGAAGACCAGCCGGGCGGTGACGCCGCAGCCGGTGAAGCAGATCGTGGCGGCGACGAACAGGGGATCGGGCAGGCGATGGGACCATGAGGGGCGGAGGGTCGCGAGCAGCAGCACCGGAATTGTCGCGCCGATCGTGCCGATGCCG
>JAQTXO010000522.1 GCA_028688765.1 Acidiphilium sp.
CTGCCGCTGCGGGTGATGCACTGGCTCAACGCCCTTGCCATCGTCATCCGGATCGGCAGCGGGTGGGAGATTTACGACGCGTCCCCGTTCCTGCCGTTCAGCTTTCCGCAATGGGCCACGATCGGCCAATGGCTCGGCGGCGCGATCGCCTGGCATCTCGCGGCGATCTGGCTGTTGATGCTCAACGGCCTCGCCTATCTGGTCTGGGGGTTCGCCACCGGCCATCTTCGCCGCAAATTGCTGCCGGTCACCCCGCGCGGCGTGATCCACGATATCTGGGCGGCAATGCGGTTTCGCCTGCCGCATCAGGTCGGCATATACAATTCGGTGCAGCGGCTGCTCTATCTCGGCGTCATCGCCGCCGGCATCCTCGCGGTACTGTCCGGACTTGCCGTGTGGAAGCCGGTGCAGCTCTGGCCGCTATCGGATCTGTTCGGTGGGTTTTTCATCTCGCGGATCATCCATTTCATCGCCATGACCGCGATCGTCGGGTTCATCGCAGTGCACGTGCTGCTCGTCGCCCTGGTGCCGCGCGTGCTGCCGCCGATGATCACCGGCGGGCGCCTGCCGGAGGCTCATTCATGAAACCGCTCACTCTCGACCGCCGCAAGCTGCTCGGCCGCGCCCTCGCCCTCGGTGCCCTGACGCCCCTGGCCGGTTGCGACTTCGACAATCTCCGGCATCCCGACCTCGCCGATGAGTTCCTGCGCGTGATGTCGGGCTGGAACAACGAGGTTCAGGCAGCACTATTCGATCCGAATACCCTGGCCCCGACGTTTAAACCCTCGCAGATCACCCGGCCGCCCCGGTTCAACGCGTTCTACGGCATCGATCGCGCCCCCCAGGTCGATCCCGCGACCTGGCGGCTGAACCTCACCGGACGGATCGGCAACAAACAACCCTGGCGGCTGGCGCAGCTGCGGGCCATGACGCAGGAAAGCCAGATCACCCGGCTGATCTGCGTCGAGGGTTGGCGCGTCGTCGGACAATGGGGTGGTGTGCGGCTCGGTGATTTTCTGCGCCGGATCAATGCCGATCTGAAGGCGCGCTACGTGTCGTTCCAATGCGCCGACGGGTATTTCGAGAGCATCGACATGGCATCGGCCCTGCAACCGCAGACCATCCTTGCGCTGGATTTCCTCGGCGCGCCGCTGACTGCTCCCTTCGGCGCCCCGGTTCGCCTGCGGATACCGACCAAGCTCGGCTACAAGAATGCCAAATCCATCGTCGCGCTGGGCGTGATCAATCAGTTTCCCAGCGGCTATTGGGAAAAACAGGGCTATAACTGGTTCGGCGGTTCGTAAGGGGTCTTCGAACCGGTCATATCTTCGGCATCGTCGAGCCATAAATTTGCCGCGGTCGATTGCACAGATGCGTGACTGTCGATTGGAGGAATCTATGGACAAAATGGCATTGAGCCTGCTCGGCGCCCTCGCCGGTGCGGCTTTGACGACCCCGGGCAGCGCTGCTGCAGCCCAGGACCCGGCCCCTGCCGCGTCGGTCAGCGCGGCCTCGTACGCGGCACTGCTCGAACCGATTCCGAACGCGGCGGCCCTGCTGAAGGCAGAGTCGGCGCGGCAACGCCCGGAACCCGAAATCGAGCTGGCCCAGGCCTATCTGCAGTTCCAGTACGGGCCGCCTCCCCCGCCGCCGCCGGCCTATCCCTATCCGGTCTCGCCCTATCCCGGCCCCTATTATCATCATCACCATCATCATCACCATCACCACCATCACCACCACCACCATCATCATCACGGATACCAGCAGCGCTGAGCAGGAGCGTGGCGAACCCCGGAGTGGGTCGGGGTCGATCAGTCCGAGGATTGTCGCGACTTCGCGATGGCGGCACGCAGCAGCCTGCGATACGTGGCGTCGAACACCGTGTCCGACGATGACAGCCATCGCGAGTCCGCCCCCAGCGTTTCGCGGCTCGCGTGAATGCGCCGGCTGCGCAATTCCCGTTCGGCCGCGTCGTCCTCGTTCATCTCGACCAGCGTGAAATCCGGCGAGGCCGGCAGCATCACCAGTTGCATGAACGGCTCGCCGGGGCGAAAGACATGGGTGCGGCCTTCCGGCGGTGCCTTGAAAACCACGAACGAGATCATCGGCCACCAGCTCGTACGCAACAGGGCCGGAACCGCCAGCGGCACGTCGTCCTCGAAGCTGGTATAGTATCGCGGATGCGGCTCGGTCCGCACCGCGACTTCGGGTTCCACCATCAGGTCCAGAAGCAGCTGATAGGTGTAATAGGCATCGCCGAACGATCGGAACGGCGGCCATTGCAGGCCGGTGTCGGGAGCGTCGCCGAAGTCGCCTTCGAGCACGACCTTGCCGTCACGGCGCGTGACATGCAGCTCATTGTCGTAAGGGTAGAATAACTCGATACCATATTGGGCGGATTCGACGAACGGCATGCAGTGCCATGCCTGTTCCAACGACCCGTCCCGGCGCGGCTGCGGTTCACCGCCCCAGCCCGGCACCATGAGCTTGGTGCGCCGCGGGGCGAGCCGGGGGTCGAACAGACGGTACTTGACTGTAAGCAGGTTCAATCTCCGTGATGTGGTTTTTAGGCGGGGACGATACGGGATTGTCAAGTCAGGGCCTGATCAGGCGGGCCGGTCAATGCCTTCAGCCTGTGCCAGGTGGACGCGATGAAAATCGCCGAAGGTGCCGAAGGTGCCGAACGTCCGGCAGGTACGCCGAAAGCGGGCGAGCGAGCGGCGGTTCTGCACGCCCTGCGGCGGTTGTCCGATGGCGCATCGCCCCGGTCTCGGCATGACCGACGTGATTTCCGCTACGAATCTCTCGCTCGATAACAAGCCGGCGCTTTAGGTGGC
>JAQTXO010000523.1 GCA_028688765.1 Acidiphilium sp.
AGAAGAAGCCCGAATCGAGCATGAGCCACAGCAAGCTGCCGGGCTACAAGACCGAAGCGGAAGCGAAGACCGCCTGCGGCATGGGCGCAGTGGTGTGGCACGCTACCGGTAGCAAGGCGTATCACACTGCAAAGTCGAAGTATTTCGGCAAGACCAAACATGGTGCTTACGTGTGCGAGAAGGCGGCGATGGAGGATCATCTGCACGCGGCGAAGAATTAATCGCAACGCGCAATAAACCCGTTTGACTCGCGGCCGGATAGCCTGCTTGATCCGGTCGCGAAATCGCGAGGGGTGTCATGGGTTTGTTCGATCAGATTTCGGGCATGGTGAGCTCGGCGCTCGGCGGGTCCGACGATGCGGCGGGCGGTGGCATACAGGCTCAGGTGATGAGCGTGCTGAAGCAGAACGGGATCGACGGGATGTCCGGCCTGGTGCAGCAATTCGAGCAATCCGGCATGGGGGCGCATGTCGCTTCATGGGTCGGGGATGGACGGAATTTGCCGATTTCGGCCGCGCAGGTGCAGGCAGCGCTGGGCAGTCCGGTGATTGCCTCGATCGCGCAACGGTTCGGGGTCGATCCGGCGATGGCGGCTAATCTGCTCGCGCAGCACCTGCCTGATGCGGTGGATCAGGCGACGCCGGATGGCACCGTGCCCGATGGTTCGTGACCGGGGATGAGCGATTTCACCATCGTCGGGTTGTGCGGCAGTCTGCGGCGGGGCTCGTTCAACATGGCCGCGTTGCGCGCGGCGGTCGATCTGGTGCCTGAGGGGGCGGTGATCGAGATCGCCGGGATCGGCGAGATCCCGTTATACGACGATGACGTGCGCGCGACGGGAATGCCTGAACCGGTGCTGACGCTGGCCGCGCGCGTGGCGGCGGCGGATGCGGTTCTGATCGCGACCCCGGAATATAATTACTCGATTCCCGGGGTGCTCAAGAACACGATCGATTGGCTGTCCCGCTGCGATCCGCAGCCATTCAAAGGCAAGCCGGTGGCGATCATGGGGGCGAGCCCCGGCATGATCGGGACCGCGCGGGCGCAATACGATCTGCGCAAGGTGTTCGTGTTTCTCGATGCGCATGTGCTGAACAAGCCGGAGATCATGATTGGCGGGGCCGCGCAGAAATTCGATGGCGGTGGCGTATTGGTCGATCCGGTGACACGCCAGTTCATCGGTCAGCAGATCATCGCATTGCGCGACTGGGCGCGGCGGTTGCAGGGCTGAAACGGCAATCGCCCGAACCGTGGGGCGGTTCGGGCGATCTTGTCGGGGCTTTGTGTTTGGCGCGGCGGTTCCACCGATCGGCTTTCAGCGCACGTTCCACGCGAGTTTTCGTGTGTTTCGGGCGGTAGAGCGGATTGGTCAGAAGATCGCGCGCCATGGGATTTCGCTTGCGCGCCATGGCAGTTACTCCAGAATGGGGCGCGGATCGCGCCCGGAAAGTCACGCTGGTAGCGCCGGGATTATCGCAGCGTCAAGACGATGTTGCGCGCGGCGCGACGGCGGAGCCACCACCGGGCAGCCTCCAGGCATAAGGCGAGACCGATGAGCACGACCAGAATGTTCTGGCCGAGGGGGCTGAGTGACAGGCCGACAGGCGTGCCGCGCATCGCGATGCCGGGGACTGCGGCGATCATGGCCAGGGCCAGTGAGGCGGTCACGACTGGATGCATCGGTAGGCTCCTCAGGTTGATCAATCAGGTCGCGGCGGACCTAGTCACAATTGTAATGCAAAATTCATGCCGGTATGAGAAAACAAAGGGTTACGTCTCCATAATTGGGACGAGTGTAAGATTTCCTGACAATCTCAATGGGGTCGTCGGAGTTCAGGACACGCGTTTGGTGGCGTTCAGGTCCGGTCGCGCAGCAGGAATTCACGGCCGATCTTGACGCGGGACTGGCCGTCATAGGCGACGATATCGGCGGTGGCGTAGGTTTCGCCCCAGGTTTCGGGGATGAAGCTGCCGGTACCAACCACGTCGATCGGGGTGTGGGCATCGGCGAGCACGCTGCATTTCTCGACACCGAAGCCGGAGGAGGCCACGATCCTGACGCGGACGAACCCGGCTTCATCGAGGGTTTCGCGCATCCGCCAGATCGCGGCCGCGGAAACGCCGGTTCCGATCAGGTAGCGCAATTCGTTGTGGCTGCGGTAGCGGCGGATCGCGCCCGGTGCGTGACGTTCCATCACCGCGTAGCTCTCCTGTGGATCGAGCCCTTCGAGGAATCGGCCGCCATGGGTGTCGAGCCGGACAGAGAGGCGGCCGGCTGCGGCACGTTCGGGGTAGCGGCGGCACACGGCGAGGGCATCGGTGACTTCGAGGCCGAAATAATCGGTCAGCACCGTGAGGTCGGAGTCGGGAAAGGTTTCGCGAAACATCTCGGCGGCGCGCAAGGTACTGCCAGCATAGCCGATCAGGGCGTGGGGCATGGTGCCGAACCCGTGCGGCGCGCCGAAATAATGCGCGGTGGCATCGTTGGCGTTGCCGATGAAGCCGCGCGCGCCTTCGGCCTGCGCTGCGCGCGAGCCGACGGCGGCGGCGTAGGCCATCATGTCGGCCATCTCGGCCCCGGCGCAGTGCCGGGCTTCCATCGCGAGAAAGGCCGATTTCGGCAGGGCCGCGCACATCTGATAGGCGTTGTGCGCGGCGACGCAGGCCGGACCGAGTTTCTGCAGCAGGATGGTCTCAAGGTCGACCAGGAGCAGGAAACTGCCGGTGATATAGGCGATCGGCTCGCCGGCGCCGACCCAGGTGCCTTCGGGGTGCTGAAGTTCGATGTCGATGGTCTCGCCGCGCGCGGCGGCGACCTCGTTTAGCC
>JAQTXO010000524.1 GCA_028688765.1 Acidiphilium sp.
GATGACGCGCCGGTCGAAATGCCGGCGGTGATGATCACCTCCCCGAGTGCCACCATGGTGCCGACCTACGAACCGTGTACGGAGACCGCCAGCGGCCAGCGTTTCGTTGGAAACACCATCCAGACCGGCGAACAAACCGAATCCGTAGCGGCTCTGATTGAAAGGATCTTCTGGGATTTCATCGAGAGCCGGCACGACGGATGGGAGAATGATGACGGCGGTCACGGCGAATGTGTCTTCGATCCCGGGGAAAACATCATCCGCCTCGAGATGAACGAACGCTATACCGAGACCAATTATTACGAACACGAGATCTGAGGAGACGGTGATGGCCCACCCGTATCATCATGCGGTCTCTTCCGCCCGAACATGGGGCGGCAAACCCGAAGACTACCAGGCGATCCATGACTTCCTCGATTCCAGCAAGGCAGCGGTTGCCGACTTTCGGCATCGCGCAGCCCTCCACCACTCGAGCGGCATCTTCATCACCGAGCGCGTGTTCGGTCACATTCTGACCAACAGCACAGGCCGGATCGTCCCGGTCCGGCTGATCGCCGAACAACATGTGAAGGAAGATCTCGGCCGCATTCCAAGCTTCGCCGACTGGGTGCGCGCGATCCGGCCGGAAGCCTGGATGGGACCGCGCAGCGCGCTGGACCGCGACATTCTGGAAGGAACCGGAACATGACCGAATACATCGTGAAGCTCGGCTTCTGGCTACGCGCCTACGACAGCATCACGATCGAGGCCAACAGCGATGCCGCTGCCATCGAGGCGGCGAAGGTTGCGGCCAAACGCGCGATGGAATCAGCCAGTCAACCCGAACACATCGACACCGACGATCGGCGCGAAGGGATTATCGCCTACATCGATCGGATCAGTTCCACGGGAAAGGAGCCGGTCATCGAGAACGTCCCGTTCGACGATGACCGGATCCATCCCCAACCCGGCGGCTGATCGTCAGCTTTCCCTCTCATTCCGAAAAGCCCGGTCTCATGCCGGGTTTTTTCATTCACGGAGCTTTTTCTCATGGCCGACTATTACACACGATTTTCATGCCGGCTCGATACCGGTTCAACCAAGAACGCTGCTCGCGCCGTCAGACTTTTCGTGGCCTACGAACGTCTGATGGCGCGACAGGACGATATCGTCTGCTTTGAGGTGGAGACCGACCCGATGGAGGATTCACCGGGTGGCATCTGGATCCATGACGGCGATGGCATGGGCGATCCCGATCATGTCATCAATTACGTTCTTGCCTGCGCCAAGCGCTTCAAGCTCCGCGGTCGCTGGGGGTTTAGCTGGGCCTATGTCTGCTCGCGGCCAGTCCTCGACGCCTTCAGTGGCGGGGCCTGCGTCCTCGATCTCGGCGCTGGCGAGGTTGTCGGCGATTTGCACTGCGGCGACTGGATCGACGAGATGATCCAGGCTGGCAAGCGCTTCATGATCTATTCACCGAATGAAGCCCAGACAGGGCAGGGGGGTGGTTACTGGTCCAATGACGATGGCTGGGTGGATCTGGACAGCGCGACGATCTTCGACGGGTCTGAGCGCAAGACCTTCTGCTTGCCAGCCAGCCTCGGCAGTGATGCCGACTGGATCGACATCGACGGAGATGGAACGCCGGCCTCGGAAATTCATTTGCCAGCCGATGCCGATCGGCCGAAAATAGAGACCGTGCTATGAAGCGATCCACCCTCATTCTCGGGCTTGGCCTTTGCACTGTCGTCTTCCTCTACGGTCGTGAGCGCGCGCCATCGGACCGGACCACGGCACGGCCGGATATCACCCAACTGGTCCAGACTGCCGATCGTCGTGCAGCTGAAGCACAGGCTCGACAGGCAACGCAGGCGCAGAAACACGACCTGCCTGCCACGGCGACCGAGGCGGTCGACAAGACCTTGCCGAACCACGCCGCCCAGATCGCCCGGCTCAAGCAGGAATATCGTGACCATCCGGGTTTCCGTCAGCTGGTTACTGACTTTAACGACGAGACTGGACACCCGAACCGCGGCGTGACCGCCAGCCTCGAAGCGCTCGATCAGAACGCAGTCGCCGGCGCACCAGCCTTCGCGCTGTTCCGCGCAGTTCAACCCCGTGCCGAAATCGCCCGTGCGCTCGAACAGCATTGGCGCGATGAGCGTGAACGGCGAGATCGAGACACAACCTCTCCCTGACCGCGTCATTGTGACCACGACGTCATTGTGAACGCGACGTTCCGGTCCTGATCCGAATCATTCCGACGAATTCAACCCTGCCAGCGCGCCCCACGAGGGCGCGTTGGCGTTTCAACATGCCGTATCCTTCCTCGGCGCTCTCTCGGAGACATCCCATGCCCGCAAGATTACATCCCGCGCCCGACAAGGCGCTCGAACGGCCGCGCATCGTCCGCCCCGGCGATGTTAATTTCCCGACTACCCGGCGCTTCGCACCCTGTTGCGCGACCGCGGCATGATCGAAGAGCCCGATCCACCGCCCGCAACGACCGCGCGTGCCGGTTCGTCGCCACCGCCGAGCCTGAAAGGGCCGCGCTTTACCCTCGGCAAGACGCCGCGCGGGACACTCGACGTCGATCTCGCCCGGTTGATCGCCTACAAATGCCTGATCCAGGGATCGACCGGCGCCGGCAAGTCCATGGCGCTCCGTCATATCATCGAGCAGGCACATCCTCATACCGCGATCGCCTTGCTCGATCCGGAAGCCGAGTTCGCCAACCTGGCCTCTCATATCGGCGCTCCCACGATCCGGGCGGCCGATGTCGCCGCGGATGGGCTCGCGATCGTGGCACTCAATGCCCGGCGGC
>JAQTXO010000525.1 GCA_028688765.1 Acidiphilium sp.
GCTGCTGATCATGGGCGGGGCACTCGGCGCGGTTGCCGCTCCCATCCTGCCGCATGCCGCACCCGGTTTCTGGGCGGTGGTCGGCATGGCCGCGATGATGGGCGGGACCATGCGCGCGCCGCTCACCTCCACTTTGTTCGCGGTCGAACTCACCGGCAACCACCTCATTCTGCTGCCGGTGATCACCGCGAGCATGGCCAGTATGGCGGTGACCGTCCTGCTGATGAAGCGCTCGATCCTGACCGAGAAAATCGCCCGGCGCGGCCATCATCTGACCCGGGAATACAGTATCGATCCACTCGCGGTCGCCCGCGCGCAGGACATCATGGCCTCCCCCGCCGAAAAGCTGGCGGCGGACATGACCATCGATGCCGCCATCGCGTTCTTCCTCGGCGCGGACGCACAGCATCGTGCCTATCCGATCACCGACGAGGCGGGCCGCCCGATCGGGCTCGTCTCCCGCGCGGATATTCTGGCATGGCTCGGCAACGCGATGCCGCGTGAAACCTCGCTCGCCACCGCGACCGCCGGGCGCGCTCTGGTCACCGCCTGGAGCGGCGAGATGGCGATCACCATCGCCGCGCGCATGATCACGGAAGATGCGCCGCGCGTTCCGGTGATCGACGATGCCGGTCGGCTTTGCGGCATCATTTCCCGGGCGGACCTGCTGCGGGTTCATCACCGCGTGGTCGCGGCGGAAACCAGGCGCGAGCGGTTTTTTCTGCGTCGGCGCGCGCGCAGGGAGATCACTGGCCAGCCGACGCAACCGGCCCTGGAGGATGCCTGACTCAGGTGATCATATTCCTGACTTGAAATTTATCGGAAATACCCTCACGCCGCCAGATCCCTCGCTCAAGCATCCGGAGCCCGCCTTGTCTGTGTCCACCCGTGCCGCCCTGCCACCACGCACCCTGATCGAACGGTTTCGTGACCTGTCACCCCGGCTTTCGGGGGCAACCGCCTTCGATCGTCTGGTTGCCGTCTGCGGTGCCCTGGCCGGGATCGGGCTGACCGGATATTTATCATCGGTCATCGTGTTTCACGGGCTCCACGCGAGCATTCCGCTGCTGGTCGCGCCGATCGGGGCTTCATCGGTCCTGCTGTTCGCGGTGCCCGCCAACCCGATGGCGCAGCCATGGTCGATCATCGGCGGCAACACCCTGTCCGCGCTGGTCGGCGTCGCGGTCGGACGCGTCGTTCATGATCCGACTGGCGGCGGCGCTGGCGGTGGCTCTGGCGATCGGCTGGCTGTTCCACAAGGTTTCGCGGCATTCCTACCCGCATCGTCCGGGTCCGGTCGCGGTGGGCACGCATGGCACCAGCGATCGTCCCGCACCGGTCCGGGTTGGTTTCCAGGCCGAGGACATCACCGGCGCGCTCGCCGATCTCGGGGAGACCTACGATATCGACCCCGACGATCTCGACCGGCTCCTGCGGCAGGTCGAAACGCGGGCATTCGAGCGCCGGCACGGCGAACTGCTCTGCGCCGAAATCATGTCGCGCGACGTCGTTCACATCGAGGCCGCTGCGCGGACCGGGACCGCGCTCGCTTTGCTGCTCGATCACGACGTGAGGACACTGCCGGTGATCGACGGCTCGCGCCGCGTGGTCGGCATCATCGGATTGCGGGAGCTGGCGCGGCCGGGACGGGATGTCGGGGCGCTGATGTCGGTTCCGACCATCACCCAGGCGCATCTCCCGGCCGCCGCATTGATCGCGCCGCTGACCGACGGGCGGAACCATGCTGTCGTCGTCGTCGATGCCGAGGGTCGATTGGCCGGCATCGTGACCCAGACGGATCTTCTGGCCGCCGTGGCGGGCACCACGACGTGAACGCGGATCGTTCACCGTTCGAGCCCGCGCCAACCCGCGTTATGCGTGCCCACATTATGCGTGCCCGCATTATGCGTGCCCACATGATGCGTGAACGTCGGCGAGGATAGTATCGCTGTCAAATCTTCACCACGGACGCGGGGGATCGATGCCCGCTTCATCGCCAGCGAACTGAAACAGCAAAACTGCATCTTAATACGTTGCGATCTCGTAACGACTCGGGCGTGCGAAGATGCGGCGAGTCAGAACTGAAAATCGCGGGTGGCGAGGATCTGGTGGAAGGCGAGGTGCTGGTCCCAGGCGGGCGGGGTGCGCGGTCTGGATGGGAAGGGTGAGGGGCGCGGTGCGGCGCGGAGGCTGCGGTGCCGGGGCTGCTCGGCGGGTGCGGTTGGATCGGGTGGGGTCGGGTCTGGCGTGCGCGGGGGTTTCGGGCGGCGCAGGAGGGGTGGGGGCTGGATGCCGAGCATGTGGCAGAGCGGGCGGAACAGGCGGCCGGCGGCGCGGTTGCGGGCGATCAGGGCGAGGAGTTCGGGGTCGTCGAGCAGCGATTGGATGCCGATGCGGCCATTCACGGCGGCGTTGCCCTGGGTGATGGTGGGCGGGACGAGGCGGAGGAGCCATGCGAAATGATAGGGCAGGCGCAAGGGCGCGAGGCCGGGCGCGGGACCGGGCGCGGGCTCGCGTTGCGGCGCTGGGCGGGGTTTACGTGAGGGGGTTTCGGCGGGTTGGGCGGGGTTTGTGCGGTCGCGGCTGACGATGGCGGCGAAACGCTCGACGATGCGGGTGAGGCGGGTGGAGATCAGGGCGAGCAGGAGCTGGTTCAGGCCGGTCTGAAAACCGCGCGTGCAGACATCGTTGCGGAGCCCGCGGATGATGGCGGCGAAACGGTCGGTCAGGGAAATTGTGGGGGTTTCTGTCACGCCCGCATAACAGCATGTCAGGCAGGGGGTGTG
>JAQTXO010000526.1 GCA_028688765.1 Acidiphilium sp.
GCCGATTTAGCGGAACATCGCTCGTGGCTTTGCCGACTGATCCCTGGTTCATCAAGCTAAAAAAGGCGCGATTGAGGGCCAGGCTGTCCCAGCGAGATCTTGCTGCCATCATGGAGATCAGCCACGTTGCCATTTCGCTTTGGGAACGGGGACTTTCTTTCCCGCGCGAATCAAAATACGAGGTGCTCGAATCCGTACTTGCCCAGAAGATATTCGAAGTTGCAACACCGGTATTTTCCCCGGCTCCCTCGCCCCCAAATATCGAGCTGTTGAAAATTTATAATGCCCTGGACGGTACGGGCCGGGAAGACCTTATTCACTTTGCAAGGGAGATCCTCGGGAGGCAATCGCGAGGTTTGGTTGACTAACATACTTTATGAAGGCGGTCAGGGGAAGGAAGAACGAACTGATATCGACGTCCAGAGCAGAAGAAATTTGGACTAAGCGAAACACTGAAAGGTTATTCTGACCGCCTTCATACTTTTGTATCTGCTGAAATGTGATGTGCATCGATCTGGCAAGTTGCGACTGCGTCACCCTTCGATACGTGCGCGCAAACGTGATCTTTTTTCCCAGTTCATCCGCAAAACTCTGTTCTTCAAACACCAGGTCCAGGGGTAGATTTTTTCCACGCATCACAATAGATCTTCCATGACAAGCCATCGGAGCCACCGAGCCTCGGTGTCGGTGACGTACTACACTTCAAGGGGCGAGATATACAGTTGCGCCGCTGGCCGTCTGCTGAAGAGATCCGCTGAAGCCGATGAGCGAAATATGGCTACCGTCGCTGAGATTAAGAACAACGCTCTTAAGATTCGCTGCGGCTGATGTTGACGTTTCGCTCGTAATTGTCAGCCCGGACAAGAGCCTGATTTGATCACGGCTTCCACTAAGGCCGAACCCGTTGATTGTGTCATTCCCCCCACGGTTTGCGACCGAGAAAATAAGGATATTGCTCGCGCCGGTCATGGTACTCGCCGAGAGGACTTCGTTGCCGCCGCCCCCCACCAATGTGTCGCTCTGGCCATTGCCCACCAATGTGCTGTTTCCGGAGGCCGCAAGATAGTTTCCGCCAGAGCTGCCGCCGACAAACAGGCTTCCATTTGCAGCGCCTGTCGCAGTCACAGCGCCGGTCCCTGCGCTCATCGTAATCGTTCTACCGCTGTTGTTGTCGATCACGTCCAATGTAGCCTGACCGCCTATTATTGCAAGGCGGTTGCTTCCGCCTGCGGCTGCCGGCCCGGCTACGACAGTATCGATTCCGGCAACTGCGGACACGGTAGAATTCCACGATCCGCCGGGGATTGAAATCAGATTCCGTCCGCCGTTGGTCACGATATTATCGAAGCCCGTTGCCTGGATCGTGTCCGCCGCGACGGTGCTGCTCTCACCCCCAGATACCGTAACGCCCGCGTTCCCGCTCAGATTGAGGCGGTCACCAAATCCAGTCATATCGACCGGGGCATAGACCGAGGCGGTCACGGTGTTGTTGGTGCCTCCAACCGTGACGTGGGCGGTTTTCACGTCGACAATTGCCAAATTGCCCGAACCGCCCACGCTGGTATTGACCGTGCCCGTGATGGTGGCGAATCCATTGGTGCCGTTCTGATCGATGGTCAGGGACCCAAAATTATAGGGCGACACGATGGAATCTCCGTTCCCTGTCACCGCAAGGGTTCCCCCCGTGACGGTAATCTGGTTGGCTGCACCCGTAATCGCGATATTGCCATAGGTGGCGAAGCCTCCGGCTTCTCCTTGTGCATCAACCGCATTACCCGATCCGGACATCGTCAGAGTCTCGGACTGTCCCATCCTTCGGGCATCGATGTTCATGTTGTTGACCGGATCGGCGATCAAGGGGTCTGTCGGGGTCCCGAGTATCGTTTGATCGTTACCCGACTGCACAATATAGCTAGAGGACGACGTCGTCGCGGCGGCCTGCGGCGTAGCAAACCAACCGACCAGCGGTGCGCTGGTGAGGTCGGTCAAGACCAGCGATGCGCCATTGCCCAGGTTGAACCTCGTCGTGCCGTTGGAGGATGACGCCCCCGCAACAACCTCCGCTATCTGTGCGGACGTGAGTCCTTGACCATTGCTGTCCACCAAAGAAATCCGGTCATTCGCCGGATTGTATCCCGCCACCGTCGAAGAGCCTGCGATCGCCGACGAGACGACGACGACTACCGAGCCGGCCCCGCTAAGGGACACATGACTATCCGCTCCGAGGGAGACAGTGTCGACACCAGAACCGGCATTGATCGTCGGCATCACGCCCGGTCCGCCCGTAATCGATATGAAATTGTCACCGCCTGCCACAACATGATCGAAGCCCGAGGCGATCAAACTGTCACCTCCGGTGATTGACGCCCCTGCTTCCCCACTGACGTTGATGATATTGTCGGCATGGGTGACGTTCACGAGCGTGTAGGTGGATGCGGTTACGGTATCTCCCGTGCCATTGACGGTTGCTGTACTCTCCATGTTCAGCGATGCGACATTATCCGCGCCACCAACCGTAACTCTCTGGTTCCCCCCGGTCACGCTGAGCCCGCCGCCGGTACCGATCTCGTTGATTGAAAGCGAACCAAAATTATAGGATGACACGATCGTGTTTTTGGTTCCAGAATCGACGACACTTCCCCCGTTGATCGTCATATAATCGCCGGTGCCGCTCAGAAAGGTATTTCCGTTGGAAGCCGTCGATCCAGCGTGGGCGTAGGCCGAAATCGTATCGTTGGAGCCACTGACGGTAACGGTCTCAGTCGACACAATGGTGTTCTCATT
>JAQTXO010000527.1 GCA_028688765.1 Acidiphilium sp.
GGGTCAACCGCACCGGCACCGCCGCATCCGGCATCACAGGCCGCTCCTGATGCGGCAGCCTGACCCCCTCCTCATCTCCCGCTTCGAACGCATCGATCATCGGCGGCGTACTCAGCACCGGCGCCAGCCAGGACGAAACCGCCCCCGCACCGCTCCGGGCCCCGCGCACCGCGCGACCACTGTGCCGGGCCGAAACCACCGCCGCCGCCTTCGCCCGACGCCCCGCCGCCCGCCATTCGCCGAAGCTGAGCCCGAATCCGTACAGCGCCCCGCCCAGACCGATCATTGCCTCCAGCGCCAGGGCCAGCCCGCGTCCGATCACGCCGAGCATCGAATGGCCCACCTGGATGCCGAACCCGCCGATCATCGTGCCCGCCGCGCCGCCGAGGCCGGAGGCGACCGGCCAGGATGTCATCATCGCCGGGTCCATGGCCTGGGCAGCCCCGAGCGCCGCCGCGAGGGCCGGCATCGCGACCAGCATGGCGGCGATTCGCATCCGCCAGCGCGACACCGATCCGTGATTGACCAGCAGAAACGCCCAGGCCAGCAGCGTCAGACCGGGCAGGACGCCCGCCACACCGAAACCCTGCAGCAGCAGATCGGCCAGATTGGCGCCGAACTCACCCGCCAGATTCTGGACCGGCAGGCTCGAAGCCGTGTCGAACGACGCATCGCCCGGATGATAGGAGGCCAGCGCTACCAGCACGGTCAGGCCCGCGAGCACCGCGAACAGCGCCGCGATTTCGGCGAGATGCCGGGCAAACCGGGCCTTGAGGGCGGGCGAGAGGAAGCGGCGTTGATCGGTGGTCGCGGACATCGGCTTCAGGCTCCGGTCGTTCAGAATGGATGAAGCATTACCCTGATCCTCATGATTCGACAAAACAAAACGGCCGGATGGACGAATCCACCCGGCCGCTGCCGTCGTTCAGGTCCGGATCGGCGGGATCAGTCGCCCATCACCGGCACTTTCTGGCCGTCGGCATAGATTGCGTAGGCTTCCTCGCCATGGGCGGCTTCGTCGCCCATTTTGAGCATTTCCTCGTCCATCCGCAGAGGAACCACCAGACTGATCAGCTTGAGCAGGATGAAAGTGCCGATCACGTTGATCACGATGATGAAGGCGGCACCATAGATCTGCAGGATCACCTGATGGAAGTTGCCGTAGAGCCAGCCGGTGACATTCACCGCCGTGTCCTTGCCGGTCGCCATGTATTCGATCATGTGCGGGTTCGCGAGGATACCGGTGCCGATGCCACCGACCAGTGCCGCGACACCATGGGTATGGATGACGCCCAGCGTATCGTCGACCTTGCGCATGAAGCCCATTTTGCCGAGCTTGTTCCAGGTCAGCCACGGCAGGAAGGCGGCCACGATGCCCAGGATGATCGCTTCGAACCCGTTGATGTAGCCGGCTGCCGGGGTGATCGCGACGAGGCCGCAGATCATGCCGTTGACCGCGCCGAGCACCGAGGGAAGGCTGAAGGCCATCACGTCCATCGCGAGCCATGTGAGCAGGGCGGCGGCGGTGGCGACGTTGGTGTTCAGCACGGCGGCGGAGCTGTCCATGTTCGCGAAGTACGGATCGCCGCCGTTGAAGCCGTTCCAGCCGAGCCAGAGCAGGCCGGCACCAATCAGGGTGATCAGCAGCGAATTCGGGTGAAAGCTCTCGCGGTCACGTGCGAGACGCGGCCCGATCACCGCCGCCGCAGTGTAACCCGAGGCCGCAGCGGTCAAGTGAATGACGTAGCCGCCCGAGTAATCGACCACGCCGAGCTGGCCGAGCCAGCCGCCGCCCCAGAGCGAGAAGGCGCCGACCGTGTAGACGAAGGTCATCCACAGCGGCACGAAGAGCATCCACGCCTTGAAGCTGACGCGACCGAGGATCGCCCCGGCCAGAATGATCACGGTGATCGCGGCGAACACGAACTGGAAATAGACCATCGTGGACATCGGGAAGGTCAATGGCGGCATTCCCGCTGCCGCATCCGGAATGATCGCCTGCTTTTCAAGATCGGCGGCGGAGGCGGTCGGGTGCGGCGTGCCGAGGAAGTAATCCTTGCCGACATGCAGCCAATGCGGGCCGAAACTCATGTTGTAGGCCCAGAGCAGCCACACGATGAGCACGGCGGCAAAGGCGTAGAACACCATGAATGCCGAGGTGATCGCCCATTTTTTCTTGACCGCGCCGCCGTAGAGCACCGCGAGTCCGGGCACGCTCATCAGGCCGACCAGCGTGGCAGAGGTCATCTGCCAGGCATTGTTGCCTGTATCGAGCCATGCGGGGGAGGGTATCAATGCCATTGTTGTTTGGTCTCCATGCTTCCCAGCGTCCTTGTTGCCCGGCCGCGCGTGCGACCGTCATGCGACGCATCGGCGCCGCTCGGACTGCTGCAATGCAGAATTCATGCCAAACATTTCAATGTGACCCGGCGCTTACGGAATCTTCATGCGAAACGAGCATGCAGCCTGAACCTGCACGTAAATTAGGCAGGCAGATGATCAATCAACCGGCAATCGGCCGCACCGGGCCGGTGGATCACGGGGGCGCGAGTGGTGCGTTCGAACCTGAAGATCGCGACTTGCACGAAGCGCGGAACATGCGACATACGCGAAATGACCCAACAAACCGTCGATATCGCGATCATCGGTGCCGGGCCGGTCGGCGCTGCTCTGGCGTTGACTCTGGCCGGGGCGGGCCGATCCGTCCTGCTGGTCGATCGGGCGGCCTTGCCGCCGATGGAGCATCCTGATTTCGATGGCAGGGCCTATGCGATTGCCGCA
>JAQTXO010000528.1 GCA_028688765.1 Acidiphilium sp.
TTCTCGACGTGGTCTATAATCATACCGCCGAAGGCAACGAGATGGGGCCGACGCTGAGCTGGCGCGGGCTCGACAATGCCAGCTACTACCGGCTGATGCCGGGTCACGAGCGGTATTTCATCAACGACACCGGCTGCGGCAACACGCTGAACATCAACCATCCCCGTGTGCTGCAGATGGTGATGGACAGCCTGCGCCACTGGGCCGAGGCGTATCAGGTCGATGGGTTCCGCTTCGATCTGGGAACCATTCTGGGGCGCGAAGCGAGCGGGTTCGATCCCGGTTCGGGGTTTTTCGATGCAATCCGGCAGGACCCGGTGCTCGGCAAGCTCAAGCTGATCACCGAACCGTGGGACCTCGGGCCGGGCGGTTATCAGCTCGGCAATCATCCGCCGGGGTTTTCCGAGTGGAACGCGGCGTTTCGCGACGGGGTGCGGCGGTTCTGGCGCGGCGACGACAGCCAGCGGCCCGAGATTGCGCGGCGGCTGATGGGGTCGCCGGAATTGTTCGATCACCGGCGACGGCGGCCCTGGGCCTCGATCAATTTCGTGACCGCGCATGACGGGTTCACCCTGCATGATCTGGTGAGCTACGCCCAGCGGCATAACCTCAAGAACGGCGAGGATAACCGCGACGGCAGCAGCGACAATCAATCGGCCAACTGGGGGGTCGAGGGCGAGACCGGGGATGCGGCGATCCTGCTGGTGCGCGAGCGGCTCAAGCGGGCGATGCTGGCGACGCTGTTCGTGTCCTATGGGGTGCCGATGCTGCTGGCGGGGGACGAACTCAACCGGACCCAGCGCGGCAACAACAATGCCTATTGCCAGGACAACGAATTATCCTGGATCGACTGGTCGGTGCTGCATGACGGCACGGCGGCCCCGCTGCTCGCCTTCGTCGCCCGGCTGAGCGCGTTGCGGCGGCGCTACCCGAGTTTGCGGAGTTCGTGGTTTCACCACGGGCTTGAGACGATCGGACCCGATCTTGCCGACACCGCATGGTTCGACGAGGCCGGGCGCGACCTGACCAGCGAGGCCTGGGCAGACCCCTTCGCGCGGCTGCTGGCGCTGCGGCGGGCGAGCCATGAGGGCGAGGTGGCGGACGCGACGCTGGTGCTGCTCAACGCCTCGGATCAGGACCGCGAGTTCACCCTGCCCGAACCCGCGCTGGAGTGGACGCTGGAACTCGATACCGCAAATCCCCAGTTGCAGCGGGCGGCATTTTCCGCTCCCATCATCAAGGTTGCTGCCCGTGCCGTCGTGGTGCTGGGCGCGCCGATCCAGGAATGACCGCCATGACCGATACGGCACGACACGATGTTCGACCGGGTGCCGCGATGATCGGGGAGGGGCGGGCGCGGTTTCGGGTATGGGCGCCGGGATGCGAGGCGGTCGGGCTGGTGCTGCGCGGGGGCGACGCGCTGCCGATGACGCGCGACGAGGCGGGGTTTTTCACCCTCGAAGCGGCGGCGATGCCCGGCGATCCCTACCGGTTTGCGATCGGCGGGGGCGATACCCTGCCCGATCCGGCCTCGCGGTTGCAGGCGGGCGATGTTCATGATGCGAGCGTGGTGCCCGACCCGGCGCCTTACCGCTGGCGGCATCCCGCATGGGCCGGGCGGCCCTGGCACGAGACCGTGCTGTACGAGCTGCACCCCGGCGCGTGCGGCGGATATGCCGGGATCGAGGCGATGCTGCCGCGCCTCGCCGAGATCGGGTTCACCGCGATCGAGCTGATGCCGATCGCGGATTTTCCGGGCCGGCACAACTGGGGCTATGACGGCGTGCTGCCCTATGCGCCGGATACCGCCTACGGCACGCCGGAGGCGCTGAAACATCTGATCGATACCGCGCACGGGCTCGGGCTCATGATGTTTCTCGATGTCGTCTATAATCATTTCGGACCCGACGGGAATTATCTGCACAGCTACGCGCCGCAGTTTTTCCGCGAGGATATGAAGACACCGTGGGGCGGCGCGATCGATTACCGGCGCGAGCCGGTGCGGCGGTATTTCATCGATAACGCGATTTACTGGCTCGACGAGTTCCGGTTCGACGGGCTGCGTTTCGATGCGGTGCATGCGGTCAAGGACGACAAGTTTCTGGCCACGATGGCGCACGAAATCCGCGCGGCGATCGACCCGGCGCGGCAGATCCATCTGGTGCTCGAAAATGACGACAACAATGCGACCCTGCTCGCGCCGGATGGCGCGGGGGCGTTGTATGACGCGCAATGGGCCGATGACACCCATCATTGCTTCCATGTCCTGCTGACCGGCGAGCAGGGCGGGTATTATGAGGAGTATCCCGATGCGGCGGCGCAACTGGCGCGCTGCCTCGATTCCGGGTTCGCGTATCAGGGCGAGGCATCGCCCCACCGGGACGGCGAACATCGCGGGACGCCGAGCGGGCATCTGCCGGCGACCGCCTTCGTTGCGTTTCTGCAGAACCACGACCAGATCGGCAACCGGGCGTTCGGCGAGCGGCTGACCACGCTGGCGGATCATGACGCGTTGCGGGCCGCGATGTTCCTGCTGCTGCTCTCGCCGCAGATCCCGCTGGTGTTCATGGGCGAGGAATATGGCGAGGAGCGGCCATTTCTGTATTTCACCGACCATGCTTCGGCAGCGCTTGCCGACGCGGTGAAAACCGCGCGGCGGGCGGAATTTTCGAAATTCCCTGCATTTTCCTCCGCCGAGGCGCAGCGGGCGATTCCCGATCCGAACGACAAGGCGACGTTTGCGGCCTCGATCCCAAGCTTCGATGACGCGGAGGCACC
>JAQTXO010000051.1 GCA_028688765.1 Acidiphilium sp.
CGGTGGTGCGGAGATTGCGCGGATGGAATGGTATCGTGAGGGCCGGGTGCCGTTGCACACGTTGCGCGCCGATATCGATTTCGGCACCGCGACGGCCAAGACGACTTATGGCACCTGCGGCGTGAATGTGTGGATCTTCAAGGGCGAGATCATGGGTCATGATCCGCTTGCGCAGGACCGCCGGGCCGCCGAACAAGCGCCGCAGCGTTAAGCGAGGATTGAGACTATGCTGTCACCAAAGCGAACCAAGTTCCGCAAGGCGCACAAGGGCCGTATTCACGGCCTGGCCAAGGGGAATACTCAGTTGAACTTCGGCACGTTCGGGCTGAAGGCGATGGAGCCGGAGCGGATCACCGCGCGGCAGATTGAGTCGGCGCGTCGTGCGATCACCCGCCAGATGAAGCGTGCGGGCCGCGTGTGGATCCGGATTTTTCCGGATCTGCCGGTTTCGACCAAGCCGGCCGAAGTGCGTATGGGCTCGGGCAAGGGTAGCCCGGAGTTTTGGGTGGCGCGGGTGCATCCGGGTCGCATCATGTTCGAGATCGACGGCGTGGCCGAGGGTATCGCGCGCGAGGCGTTGACGCTGGGTGCGGCGAAACTGCCGATCAAGACGAAGATTGTTACCCGCATCGGGGAGGCGTGAGATGACCAAGGCAGCTGATATCCGGGTCAAGACGCCAGATGAGACGAATGATTTTCTGCTCGATCTGAAGCGTGAACAGCTCAATCTGCGGTTCCAGCGGGCCACCGGCCAGCAGGAGAATACCAGCCAGATGCGCAAGACGCGCCGTGACGTGGCACGGGTGAAGACGATTATGGCTGAGCGCCTTCGCGCTTCGGCCAAGGTTTGAGGGGTTACGAGTTATGCCGAAGCGCGTCCTGACCGGGCGGGTCGTGAGTGACAAGATGGACAAGACCGTGACGGTTCTTGTCGAGCGTCGCATCATGCATCCGCTGTACAAGAAATTCATCCGCCGCTCGAAGAAATATGCGGCGCATGACGAGGCAAACGTCTGCGCCACCGGTGATCTGGTGCGTATCGAGGAATGCCCGCCGATCAGCAAGCGCAAGGCGTGGCTGGTGACCGCACGAAATGGCGAGTCCCTGACCCCGGCCTCAGCCGAAGCACAGGTGGCCTGATATGATTATTGTTGAATCCAATCTGGATGTTGCTGACAATTCCGGCGCGCGTCGGGTGCAGTGCATCAAGGTGCTGGGCGGTTCCAAGCGGCGGATCGCCTCGGTCGGCGATGTCATTGTCGTGTCGATCAAGGATGCGATCCCGCGCGGCAAGGTCAAGAAGGGCGACGTGCATCAGGCCGTGGTGGTGCGAACCGCCTATCCGGTGCGCCGGGCCGATGGCAGCGTGATCCGGTTCGACCGCAATGCGGCCGTGCTGATCAACAAGCAGATGGAGCCGATCGGCACGCGTATTTTTGGGCCGGTGACCCGTGAGCTGCGCGCGCGCAAGTTCATGAAGATCATTTCTCTGGCACCGGAGGTGCTGTAATATGGCTGCACGTATCCGCAAGGGCGACCAGGTGGTCGTGATTTCCGGCGCCAGCAAGGGCCGCCAGGGTGAAGTGCTGCGCGTGTTGCCGACCGTGAACAAGGCTGTGGTTCAGGGTGTGGCGATTGCGAAGAAGCATACCAAGGCGCGCGGCATGGGCGAGCCGGGCGGCATTATCAGCAAGGAAATGCCGATCCATTTGTCGAATATCGCATTGATCGATCCTGAGACGAAGAAGGCCACGCGTATCGGCTTTCGCACGCTCGAGGACGGTCGCAAGGTCAGGGTCGCGCGCAAGAGCGATTCCGTGATCGACGGTTGAGGGTAGTATCATGAGCGAGGCCAGTGCCAAGACGAGGCTGCACCAGCATTACCACGATGTGGTGCGCGAGGCGTTGCAGAAGGAATTCGGCTACACGAATGTGATGCAGGTTCCGAAATTGGAAAAGATCGTCATCAACATGGGTGTTGGCGAGGCGGCTGCCGATCAGAAGAAGCTCGACCAGGCGGTGGCTGAGTTGACGTTGATTGCCGGGCAGAAGCCGGTCAAGACCGTCGCCAAGAAGGCGATCGCCGGGTTCAAGATCCGCAAGGGTCTGCCGATCGGGTGCAAGGTTACGCTGCGCCGGGCGCGGATGTATGAGTTTCTGGACCGTCTGGTCACGATCGCTCTGCCGCGCGTGCGCGATTTCCGCGGGATTTCGGGTAAGGGTTTCGATGGCCGTGGCAATTTCGCCATGGGCATGAAGGAACAGATCGTGTTTCCGGAAATCGAATACGACAAGGTCGATACCGTGCGCGGTATGGATATTGTGTTTGTCACCACGGCGAAGAACGACGCCGAGGCGAAGGCACTGCTCAAGGGGTTCAGCATTCCCTTCGTTTGAGCGGATCGCCCGGGTTGGTGCCCGGGGGAGATGTTTCGGCGAGGGTGGGTTGGACGCGTACACAGTTTTTAGGGAAAACCGTCGGCAGGTGCTGACAGGTTCCGGAGGATAGAAGACGATGGCGAAGACCTCTCAGGTCAATCGGAATAAGCGGCGGGAAAAGATGGCGGCGCGCGACAAGGGCAAGCGCGCGGTGCTGAAGGCGATCGTGATGGATCGCACCCTGCCGGTCGAGGACCGTTTCGATGCGACGATGAAACTGGCGCAGCTGCCGCGCAATGGTGCGGCGGTGCGGGTTCGTCTGCGTTGCGAGCTGACCGGCCGTTCGCGCGGCAACTATCGTAAATTCAAGCTTTGCCGCATCGCGTTGCGCGACTTGGCCAGTGCCGGGCAGATCCCCGGCATGGTCAAGGCCAGCTGGTAAGGAGGGCAAGCCATGTCGATGTCTGATCCGTTGGGTGACATGCTCACCCGTATCCGTAATGCGCAGCGCGCGCGCCACACGATGTGTGTCGCTCCGGCCTCGCATCTGCGGGCCAATGTGCTCGAAGTGTTGAAGCGCGAGGGGTTCATTCGCGGGTTCTCGAAAGAGGATTTGCGGCCTGGTGTGGCGCAGCTGCGCATCGAGCTGAAGTATAACGAAGGTGAGCCGGTTATTAAGGAGATTACGCGTATCTCCCGCCCTGGCCGCCGGGTGTATTCGAAGATCAAGGAACTGCCGCGGGTTTATGCCGGGTTGGGGATATCCATCCTGTCGACGCCGCGCGGTGTGATGAGCGATGTCGAGGCGCGCACTGCCAATGTTGGTGGTGAAGTGCTCTGCCGCGTATTCTGAGGAGGCAGCATCATGTCACGTGTAGGTAAATATCCGGTTCCGTTGCCGCAGGGCGTTTCGATCACCGTGGTCGATGGCATTCTGACCGCCAAGGGCAAGCTGGGCGAGTTGACCATGCCGGTGTCCGAGCGGGTCGAGGCGAAGATCGAGGACGGCAAGCTGGCGGTGATTCCGCGCAACAAGGAAGCCGCATCACGCATGATGTGGGGGACCACGCGCGCGAATGTGGCCAACATGGTCGAGGGTGTCTCGAAGGGTTATGCGAAGGTTCTGGAAATCACCGGGACGGGTTTCCGCGCTTCGGTGCAGGGCTCGAATCTGGTAATGAACCTGGGGTTTTCGCATGATGTGGTGTTTGCGGTGCCCCCCGGCATCAAGATATCCTGCGAGAAGCCGACCTTGATCAAGGTCGAGGGGATCGACAAGCGGCTGGTGGGTCAGGTTTGTGCCGAGATCCGCGCCTTCCGTCCGCCGGAGCCCTATAAGGGCAAGGGCGTGAAGTTCGAGGGCGAAGCGATCCGGCGTAAGGAAGGCAAGAAGAAGTAATGACCGCGACATATGACAATGAAGTGCGGCGCCGGCAGCGCCTGCGCTACCAGCTGAAGCAGAAATCGGGCGGAAGGCTGCGGCTTTCGGTGTTCCGGTCGGGCAAGCATATTTATGCCCAAGTGATCGATGATGCGGCCGGGCGTACGCTCGCCGCGGCATCGTCGCTCGATGCCGGGTTGAAGGCCGATCTGAAGACCGGTGCTGACCGGGCTGCTGCGGCGGCGGTGGGTAAGCTGGTTGCCGAGCGCGCCAAAGAGGCCGGGATCACCAAGGTCGCGTTCGATCGTGGTGCGTATAAATATCATGGCCGGGTGAAAGCCTTGGCCGATGCCGCTCGTGAGAGCGGTTTGGACTTCTGAGGAGCATAGCGCATGGCACGTGAAGCACGAGACGGCGGTCGTGGCCGCGAGCGCGAGCGGGACCGGGACGGCGATGAGCTGATCGACAAGCTCGTCACCATCAACCGTGTCGCCAAGGTGGTGAAGGGCGGACGCCGGTTTGCGTTCGCCGCCCTGGTGGTGGTCGGTGACCAGAAGGGTCGCGTTGGTTTCGGCGCCGGCAAGGCGAAGGAAGTGCCCGAAGCGATCCGCAAGGCGACCGAGCGTGCCAAGCGCGGCATGATCCGGGTGCCGATGAAGGAAGGCCGCACGCTGCATCATGACATCGAGGGCCATTACGGTGCGGGTCATGTGGTGCTGCGTTCGGCCCCCGCGGGAACCGGGATCATTGCCGGTGGGCCGATGCGCGCGGTGTTCGAGACGCTGGGGATTGGCGACGTGGTTGCCAAGTCGCTCGGCAGCCGGAACCCGCACAACATGGTGAAGGCCACGGTCGCGGCGCTGTCGAATTGCGCGAGCCCGCGCACGGTTGCGGCGCGGCGCGGCAAGAAGGTGGCGGATCTGTTCGGCACCAAGCGTGAGAAAGAGGTGGCGGCCGATGTCTGATCTGATCAAACGCGTTCGCATCACCCAGACCGGGTCGGCGATCGGGCGCAAGCCAGGCCAGAAGGAAACTCTGGTCGGGCTCGGTCTGCGCCACATGCATTCCACGCGCGAACTGGCGACGACGCCCGAGAATATGGGGCGGATCAAGAAGGTCGCGCATCTTTTGAAGGTCGAGGAATTGATCCCAGGGACTGAGCCATGAATTTGAATGAACTGCGCGACAATCAGGGCGCGCGCCTGAAATCGAAGCGGCTCGGCCGTGGCATCGGGTCCGGCAAGGGCAAGACGTCGGGCAAGGGCGTCAAGGGTCAGAAGGCGCGTGAAGGTGTTTCGCTGAACGGGTTCGAGGGTGGTCAGCTGCCGATCTATCGGCGTATGCCGAAGCGCGGCTTCACCAATGTGAACCGCAAGGATTATGCGCCGTTGAACGTGGGTACGCTGGCGATGTTGATCGCGGCCGGCAAGCTCGACGCTTCGGCGCCGATCACCGAGGAAAATCTGCGGGCGGCGGGCGTGTATGCCGGTTCGAAGCTGTCGGGCGTGCGGTTGCTCGGGCGCGGTGAGATTTCGACCAAGGTCGAGATCGAAGTGTCCGGTGCGTCGGCCACGGCGATTGCGGCGATCGAGCAGGCTGGCGGTACGGTAAAAACGCTGGTGGCGAAAGCCGAAGCGGCAGCCGCCTAAATTATCGAGCGTTTTTTGGTTCTTTTTTGCAAAAAAGAACGGCTGTTTGTCACAAAGGGCAGCAAGGGGCGGCCAGCGAATTTGGTTCTTGCCGTCTCCAGTGCAACGCATATAAGCAACGGCGTCTCATCCGCATGAGGCGCCGTTGCTATTTGGGGATCAATTATGGCTTCCGCTGCTGAACAGCTTGCGTCGAGTTTCAATCTCGAAACCCTCTCGAAGGCGACCGATCTCAAGAGACGGATCTGGTTCACGCTCGGGGCTCTGATCGTGTTCCGATTGGGGACGTATATTCCGATTCCCGGCGTGGATCCCACCGTGATGGAGCATATGCTGTCGCAGAATGGCGGCGGCGTGCTCGGCATGTTCAATATGTTCACCGGCGGGGCGCTGGGGCGGATGACGGTGTTCGCGCTGAACATCATGCCGTACATTTCGGCCTCGATCATCATGCAGCTGCTTCAGGCGGCGGTGCCGACCCTTGAGACCCTCAAGAAGGAGGGGGCGTCGGGGCAGCAGAAGCTGACGCAATATACCCGGTATCTGACCGTCTTCATTGCGCTGGCGCAATCCTACGGGATTGCGATCGGGCTGGAGCATATCACCTCCTCGGTCGGGCCGGCGGTGATTGAGCCGGGCGGGTTCTTTCTGGTCACCACGGTCATCACGCTGACGGGCGGCACGGTGTTTTTGATGTGGATCGGCGAGCAGATCACCTCGCGCGGAATCGGTAACGGGTCGAGCCTGATCATCTTTTCCGGCATCGTCTCGGCATTTCCCGGCGCGATCGCAAGTGTGCTGCAACTTGGCGCGACAGGCGGACTTTCGACCGGATTCGTGATCGGTTTTTTCGTCATGGCGCTGGTAGTTGTGGCGTTCGTGGTGTTCATGGAGCGGGCGCAGCGGCGGGTACTGATCCAATACCCGAAGCGTCAGGTCGGCAACCGGATGTTCGGCGGCGACTCGTCGCATCTGCCAATGAAAGTTAATACGTCAGGGGTGATCCCACCGATTTTTGCCAGTTCGCTGTTGCTGATCCCGGCGACCATCGTGGGGTTCAGCCACGGTACCGGGCCGGCATGGCTGCAGTTCATGGCGCGCCAGCTTTCGAACGGGCAGCCGGGCTATATGATTCTCTATGCCGGGCTGATCATCTTTTTCTCGTATTTCTATACGGCTGTGGTGTTCAACCCAGAGGAGACCGCTGATAATCTCAAGAAATATGGCGGGTTCGTTCCCGGCATCCGGCCTGGGGCAAACACCGCGAAGTATTTCGATACCGTTCTGACGCGGCTGACCACGATCGGCGCAGGATATCTGGTGATCGTGTGCTTGATTCCGCAATTCCTGATCGGCCAGTTCGATCTTGCGGCGGGGTATTATTTTGGTGGCACATCGCTGCTGATTGTGGTTTCAGTGACGATGGATACTGTGGCGCAGATACAGTCACATTTGCTTGCCCATCAATATGAAGGCCTGATCAGAAAAGGCCGCGGAAGGACGCGAACCAGATGAACATCATTCTCCTCGGACCCCCGGGTGCCGGAAAGGGAACGCAGGCCAAGATTCTGCAGGATCGCTATCATGTCGGGCAGATCGCGACCGGCGACATGCTGCGCGCCGAGGTCAAGGCTGGCACAACGCTGGGCAGGATCGCCAAGTCGGTGATGGAGGCGGGGGAACTGGTGTCGGATGATCTGATCATCGACATGCTGCGCAACCGCCTGGCGCAGGAGGATTGCCGGCACGGGTTCATTCTCGACGGCTTTCCCCGCACGGTGCCCCAGGCCGAGGCACTCGATGCCATGCTGGCGGTGGAGAAGCAGGATCTGCGTGCGGTGATTCTGCTCAAAGTCGATGAAGACGTACTGGTGGAGCGAATCGCAGGACGCTTTTCCTGCGCGGCGTGTGGTGCCGGTTATCACGACACGATGCATCCGACCGCCAAAGCGGGGATTTGTGACAAATGCGGCGGCACGGAGTTCATTCGTCGGCCCGACGATAATCCGGTGACGGTGAAGCAACGGTTCGCGGCGTATAACCGGCAGACCGCTCCGATTCTTCCTTATTACCAAGCCAAACATATTTATTACGAAGTCGATGGCATGGCCGATATGGACGATGTGACGATCGCGATCGAGAGGGCGCTGCGGCAGGCCGGTATTTCCATGCCGGAAGCCATGTCGGCGGATTGAGCTGTGCGGCTATTTGTGACGTGATCACGAAAAAGTGATGCTGTTCGATTGACTCAACTAAGTGTCGGCGATAGACAACGCCATCAGCGGCGCTCCCTGGCGGGGCGCCGTACTTTATTCCGATGATGATCTCCGGGATCGATACCGTTGTTATACGGGTTCGGTTTCTGGCTCATTGTCTATCGTTTGATGACAGCAATCCGCAGCGTCGAGCTGACGGGGACCAAGGAGCAGCAGCGTGGCGCGTATTGCCGGCGTAAACATACCTTCGAACAAGCGCGTGCTGGTCAGCCTGCGCTATATTTACGGCATCGGGCCGACCAAGGCGCGTGAAATCTGCACGACGTTGAGCATCGGCGAGGACAAGCGGGTCAACCAGCTGTCGGACGACGAGATCGCCAAGATCCGCGAACTGATCGACAAGGATTACCGCGTTGAAGGTGATCTTCGCCGCGAGGTCGCGATGAACATAAAGCGATTGGTCGATCTGGGATGCTATCGTGGCCTGCGCCATCGCAAGGGATTGCCCGTTCGCGGTCAGCGGACCCACACCAATGCCCGCACCCGCAAAGGCAAGGCCGTTGCCATCGCCGGCAAAAAGAAGGTCACGAAGTAACCTTTCGAGTCTTCGTATCGATGCAGTGGCCCGATACCGGCAGGATTGCCGGTCCTGAGCCGAAAGAAAGACAGGAATTTTCATGGCCAAACCAGCCACCACGCGGCCCCGCCGCAAGGAACGCAAGAACATCAGTTCCGGCGTCGCTCATGTGCTCGCGAGCTTCAATAACACGATGGTGACCATCACCGACGCGCAAGGCAATGCCATTTCGTGGTCGTCCGCCGGAAGTCAGGGGTTCAAGGGTAGCAGAAAATCCACACCCTATGCCGCGCAGGTTGCCGCCGAGGATGCTGGACGCAAGGCGCGCGAGCATGGCATGGAGACGCTGGAAATCGAAGTCAGCGGTCCGGGTTCGGGACGTGAGAGCGCGCTCCGGGCCTTGCAAACCGTAGGGTTCTCGATCACCGCGATTCGAGACCTGACACCGATCCCGCATAATGGTTGCCGTCCGCGCAAGCGCCGCCGCGTCTAAGGTGTCGGCGACGTTTGCCGATGGCGTGCCTGGCGGAAGTTGCGTTTTTTGGATGGTGAGGGCGGTACGCTGCCCAACCGGAGGAATTGATGTTGAAAGACACACATTTGGCGATGCAGCGTAACTGGCAGTCGCTACGCAAGCCTGAGAAACTCGACGTCGAGCCGGGCTCGGACGATCAGCGTATGGCGACAATCATTGCCGAGCCCCTGGAGCGTGGTTTCGGTATTACGCTTGGCAACGCGCTGCGTCGGATCCTGCTCTCATCGCTGCATGGCGCTGCTGTGACCGCCGTGCGGATCGACGGCGTGCTGCATGAGTTCTCTTCGATTGCCGGTGTCCGTGAAGACGTGACCGACATCGTGCTCAACATCAAACAGATCGCAGTGCGGATGCATGGCGATGGGCCGAAGCGGATGACTCTGGCGGCCAAGGGGCCGTGCGAAGTGACCGCCGCGATGATCCAGGCCGGTCATGATATCGAGGTGATGAACCCCGATCTGGTGCTCTGCACGCTCGATGATGGCGCGACTCTCGGGATGGAATTCACAGTCGATTCTGGGCGCGGCTATGTGGCTGCGTCGGCCAATCGGCCGGAGGACGCGCCGATCGGGTTGATTCCGGTCGACTCCATCTATTCGCCGGTGCGCAAGGTTTCGTATCGCGTTGAGCCGACCCGCGTGGGGCAGGTCACCGACTATGACCGGCTGATTCTCTCAATCGAGACCAATGGCGCGGTGACGCCGGAGGATGCTGTGGCTCTGGCCGCGCGGATCCTGCAGGACCAACTCGGCATGTTCGTCAATTTCGAGGAGCCGCAGCGGTTGCGCTCGGAAGAGCCGCGTCCGGAACTGCCGTTCAATCCGAACCTGCTGCGCAAGGTCGACGAACTGGAGCTCTCGGTACGTTCAGCGAACTGCCTGAAGAACGATAATATCGTCTATATCGGTGATCTGGTGCAGAAATCCGAACAGGAAATGCTGCGCACGCCGAATTTCGGTCGCAAGTCGCTTAACGAAATCAAGGAAGTACTGACTGCCATGGGCCTCGGCCTCGGCATGCTGGTGCCCGATTGGCCCCCCGAAAATATCGAAGATCTGGTCAAGCGTTCAGACCAGCCGTTCTAATCGTTTCTTTTTCTGATCTGGAGTCACCCCTATGCGTCACGGACTTGCTGGACGTAAACTCGGCGTCACCACGTCCCACCGTGCGGCGATGTTTCGCAACATGGCGGTTGCTCTGCTCAAGCATGAGCAGATCACCACGACTCTGCCGAAGGCCAAGGAACTGGCCCCGGTTGCGGACCGGCTCATCACGCTGGGTAAGCGCGGCGGGCTGCATGCGCGCCGGCAGGCCCATGCGGTTCTGCGTGACGAGGTAATCGTCTCGAAGCTTTTTGATGCATTGGCCGAACGTTATAAGGGACGACAGGGTGGTTATACCCGCGTGCTGAAAGCCGGTATGCGCTACGGCGATGCGGCTGATATGGCGGTGATCGAACTGGTTGATCGCGATCCGGCGGCCAAAGGGATTGACAGCGGGCCCAAGCCGGAAGTCAAGGATGACGAGGACGACGTCGCGCAGGCAGCTTGAACTCAATCTTTGTTGAGCGGCACCTGTTCGTGGTCCATCGTCGCGAGTTTTCTATTGCGAATCGGCTCCGATCTTGTATCGTTATCGCATGAAAATTAGTCCGCTCCTGCCTGTTCCTGTCATTCTTCTCCTTGCCTCATGTTCCGGTGGCATGTCGTCCGGACCGCTGACGGCGAGCGCGGCTAAGGCCGATAACGCCGCGTTTCTGTCCGGCTTGTCGCCCTCGTCGCGCCAGACCGCCATGTTCTGCCAGATCCAGATGCAGAACAAACTTGGCGGTACGGTTTATCTTGTGGCGGCACCGTCTTTGCAGGGCAGCGACATCACAGCCAATGCATCTACCAACGCGATGCGGCAGCATCTTTCAGTAGTGTATGATCGGATCGATAACGGCGCCGTGACCTCCGCAGCGCAGGAATGCCAGCTTCACTCCGAAAACCTGGTCGTGCGGCCATCGCACGGCGAGTAATTTTCGGGCGAAGTTGCGGCAATTTCCGCGGTATCGTTACCATAAATCGGTGACGTCCGACACTTTCAGTTTATTTTAGCGCGTTTTTGCTCAGCGCAGTGAGTCCCCCTGATCGCTGAAGTACTTTTTTTGCTGGACAGGGCATTCGCTTGTCCGTACTGCTCGTCCCCTAGGCAACATTGACCAAG
The DNA here is from genome assembly GCA_028688765.1 of Acidiphilium sp. Taxonomy (GTDB): domain Bacteria; phylum Pseudomonadota; class Alphaproteobacteria; order Acetobacterales; family Acetobacteraceae; genus Acidiphilium; species Acidiphilium acidophilum. The sequence goes on from JAQTXO010000051.1 coordinate 10,946, forward strand.
GAGGCATGATGAAC
>JAQTXO010000529.1 GCA_028688765.1 Acidiphilium sp.
TGGTGCCATCGAGGCCTTGCGTGGCATTAATCTCACAATAAACCCGGGCGAGGTCTTGGCTCTGCTAGGCGATAATGGCGCTGGAAAATCCACATTGATCAAGATCATCGCCGGAGCCCAGCCGCCAAGCGATGGGATATGAATTTTGCCGGAGCACCCGTAACTAGATTCGATCCACGCTATGCACGAACACTTGGAATTGAGACGATCTATCAAGATTTGGCTCTTGCAGAAAATCTGGATGCTTCGGCAAACATTTTTCTTGGCCGTGAACAACGCCATCGCCTGTTCGGCCTGCTACCTGTCCTGTCACGCCGCTCAATGCGTTGTGCGGCGGAAGCAGCGCTGGAAAGTCTCGACATTCACCTTCCCAACCTGAGGCAGACCGTAGGCGGTATGTCGGGGGGGCAGCGCCAAGCCGTAGCTATTGCTCGAGCCGTTTACTGGAAGGCCCGGCTGGTAATCATGGACGAACCGACCGCCGCGGTTGGTGTGAGCGAGCACGAGGCAATACTTAAACTTATTGAACGACTCGCTGAGACCGGAGTAGCGGTCATTCTGATTACTCACACAATGTCTGACGTCTGGCGGGTCGCTTCACGGATGATGGTCCTTACCCGCGGCGCAGTTGCGCTAGAGGGCGAGCCAGGCAAGCTGGACGAACGGACGGTCGTTTCAGCTATGCTATTCGGACGAGGAGCTTCAACATGATTAAAGCCCTAAACCATTTGTCCAAGAGGACATTTATCAACCTGTTGGTCCAGAATGGCATCCTCGTCGGGTTTATATCACTCATTGTGGTCCTTGCCGTCACTGCGCCAAATTTCGTCTCCCGGGCCAATCTACTATCGATCCTCACACAGGCTGCGCCGTTCGTGCTTATGGCCGTCGGAGAAATGATCGTGGTACTTGTCGCTGGCATAGACCTTTCGGTAGGAGCGGTTGCCGGTCTTACGGGCGCGGCCGCAGGCCTTCTCATCGCGGGAGGCCTGGCCTGGCCGATTGCCCTCGTCGTTAGCCTCGTAATTGCGGCGCTAATCGGTGCCATGCAGGGTGTAGTAATCAATTACCTTCACGTTACCGATTTTATTGCCACGCTTGCCGGTCTGTCCATTGTTTCGAGCGTCACGCTTGTGCTGACGGCCGGAAACCCGATATCCATCAACGCAGTAGGCTTTGATGCTATCGCGCAAAATAGCGTATTAGGCATACCAATCCAGGTCTTGCTTGCGGCTGTAGTGGTTGTAGCTGTCGCTTTGTGGTTGGCGTTTTCCGCAGGTGCCGTCCATCTCTATGCGATCGGCGGAAGTCGGATTGCTGCCTTTCGCGCCGGAATCGGGGTTCGCGTGGTTCGAACTCTGGCTTATTCCGCTTCGGCGTTGTGCGCCGGAATCGCTGGAATCGTGTTTGCGTCACAACTCGGCAGCGCGGATCCGACGGCAGGCCGCGGTGATGAATTGACAGCAATCGCTGCTGTAGTCATTGGTGGCGTTTCACTCTTCGGCGGTATTGGTTCAATCTGGGGCGTTTTGCTTGGCGCCCTATTGATTAGCATAATTCTCGATGGGCTAGTTCTTCTCAATGTCTCGCCCTTCTATACCCAGTTGGTCGAAGGAGTAGTCATACTGCTAGCTGTGATGCTGGATTACTTAAAGCGTCGTCCAGGATAAGGGATAGAGCGTGATGACATTTACCTGATTACGCAGGCTATTGTGGTGAGGCTTGAATTGTGAAGGGGTGGACGGTCCATTGGTTTGAAAGTGCCAGGAACGGGGCGATTTGCGAACCCACTGCGATCCGCACGAGCCAAGCGGACTTGCCTCGTTACGAGACCCTACTCTTCAAAGGGGCCAACATCATCTTGGGGAACTAAAAGCCGCGTGTTTTAAGAAGACTGGAAATGTAAGTGACTTCAACCGACGAATAATCCGAGTTTCCATAATCCATATTCTACGACATTTGAAACCGTGAAAAATAATCAAATATAGTTCTGAAGATAACGACCGGAACCCGCACCGTCAACTGATCTTTCAGTCTCTGTCCTTCCTGCGTCATTTCAGGTGAACCGGGCCGACCAGCCGGTCAAGGCCGCTCGCCGGGGCTCGCGCCGCCCAAGAGCGGTTCGGGCGCGGTAGTGCGCCCTCTGCCCTGACCGCCCGCCCGGCCCGGTTCCCGGGGACCAGACATGAGGGACGTGTCTGGCAGAGGCCAGTCGCCACCCGCATGAAAACAGGAGATCGAGCCATGACATCCCCAAACAAGAAAACCGAGACCCCATGCACCGGCATCGCGGTCGCAACCTCCGAACCAATTCTTCATGAGCAGATCGACAGCTATCTCAATGGACTCCTGACTTATGAAGAAATCATCTCCGTCATCCCGCGGATCAAACCGCACGGCCCCGAACTCCGCGCCCATCCCGGCCTCGCTGATGGCTTCACCACGATCGGAATCGCGGCACTTCTGGTCAGAGCCGCACTCATCCGCGCCGAAGTCGGCTCGACCCAGGCACCGCCAACATGGACGATCTCCGAAGATGGCGGTCGGATGTCCGGCAATCTGATGCTGACAGGCGATCAGGTGGGTGCAGCAATGGTTCCCGCAGGCGGAGCCGACTTTGGCTGGATCCATCCATCGATCTCCTTCGATTTGCCGGAGCACACCATCATCGGCGAAATCCTTCCGGAAACCTTGCGCCAATTGGCCGTGCTGGACGGCATCCTGATGCCCCGATCCG
>JAQTXO010000530.1 GCA_028688765.1 Acidiphilium sp.
GCACCTTCGCCTATGTGGATGGCGCCCCGCGGGGCCTGCTGCCTCCCGGGAAAAAGGTGATCGCCTTCGTCGCGAGCGGGGGCGCCTATGCCGAGGGCCCGGCATCCGCGATGGACTTCGCGACGCCCTACCTGCGGTTCATCTTTGGGTTCATGGGCGTGACCGATATTGAGATCGTCCGGGCCGAGTGGCAGGCTGTGCCTGAGCGAGGCGCCAGCTCGGCGCAGGCGGCGATTGACCGCGCGCGAGACCTGGGCACGCAAATCGGAACGCCGATCGCACCCTCCCGGCAGCCCCACGAATCCGTCCCGCGCCGGTCAGGTCTTGCGGCGAACCGGTGAGAAGACGGTCTCGACAAGTTGGTCGGCATAGGCGTGCGTCAGAGGATGCACGCCTGTGAGAAGATGAAAATACAGGCTCCCAAAGATCTGATCGACGATGATCTCTGGATCGATCTCCGCGGGAAAGGCTCCGTCTGACTGAGCCTTGCGGATGTCCGCGATCGTCCCGGCGCGGCGCGGCAGAATGTAGGCCTGATTGATCCTGCCCTGCAGGTCCGGGTCGTGTTGCGCCTCGGCGATCAGCCCGGCCATCACCCGGCCGAAGAACCCGTTGAAGGCGTCGACAAGGCGTCGCGCCTTGAATTGGACGGACGCTTCTAGGGACAGGTTGGCCGGCGGGTCCAGGCTGGGCTCAACCCGTTCCTTCACCATGGCGAGTACGATGTCGGCCTTGGTCCCCCACCATTTGTAGAGCGTGGGTTTTCCCACCCCCGCGCATCTCGCGATACCCTCGATGGTCAGATCCTGGACCGAAGCTGTCTGCAGCAACTCGTGCACCGCCGCGATGATCGCGTCATGGGCGCTGGCGGTAGCACTTCGGGGTCTGCCGATCCTGCGGCGAAGTTGGGTCATACCATTACAATAACGCTACGTAGCGTAATTGCAATTGACGATCCGGGCACCATATTTTACGGAACGTAGCGTTTCATAAAGGAGCACTGCATGACCCATGTTCCAGTACCGGTCGCGATCGTCACAGGCGCCTCTCGCGGCATCGGCGCCGAAATCGCAAAACGCCTGGCCCGGGACGGGTTTTCCGTGGCAGTGAACTATGCGGCGAACGCCGATGCCGCGCAGGCCGTCGTTGCGCACATCCTGGCCTCGAACGGCCGAGCCGCCGCCATCAAGGCCGATGTCAGCCAGCCGGCCGACGTCGCGAGCCTCTTCGACCAGACCGAAGCGCTGCTCGGCCAGCCCACCCTGGTGGTGAACAACGCCGGGATTATGAAGCTGGCGCCGATCGCGGAGATGGACGACGCGACCTTCGACGCGATCTTCGCGACCAATCTCAAGGGCGTCTTTTACATGCTGCGGGAGGCCGCGCGCCGTCTCCCGTACGGCGGCAAGATCATCAACACCTCGACCACACAGACGCGTCTCGCCTCGCCTTCCTACGGCGCCTATGTGGCGTCCAAGGCCGGCGTCGAGATCTTGACCCTCATCCTTGCGAGGGAGCTTCGCGGGCGCGGCATCACCGTCAACGCCGTGGCGCCGGGACCGACCGCCACCGAGCTCTTCCTCGAGGGCAAGTCGCCTGAGCTGATCGACACGATCGCCGGGCTTTCGCCCCTTGAACGTCTTGGAACACCGGAGGACATCGCCCGCGTCGTCTCCATGATCGCCGGCAGTGACGGCGACTGGATCAATGGACAGACGATTTTCGTGAATGGCGGTTCCGCGTGAACGCAGCCCAGCCGAAATGTACGGAGAGAGAGATGCCTGATTTCCAACGGGGCGACGTCGGGCGCCCGAGCGTCATTCGCCATGCTCTGCCGCCGGGTGAAGGCGAGCAGGCGAGTCGCATTTTCCAACGGAATGCGAGCCTCGCCCAACTGCACCCAGAGGATCGACGAGCCTTCTACGCCGCCATGGCGTCCCAGGCCCCCATGGCCGATGGCGTCGCGGCCGAGCCCGTCCGCGACGGCGCCGTCCGCGGCTGGTGGCTCCGGCCGGCGGCCCATGACCCTGGCTCCGCCCTGTTCTTCGTCCACGGAGGCGGATACCATCTCGGCGACGCCCGATCCTATCTCGGTTTCGCCAGTCAGCTTGCGGCCCGCACCGGGCGGGCGGTCTTCAGCGTCGACTACGCCCTGGCGCCGGAACGGCGTTTCCCCGCGGCCTTCGACGAAATCATGCGGGCGCGGGCGTGGTTTCTGGCCCAAGGCGTCGAGCGGTACGCCGCCGTCGGCGACTCCGCGGGCGGCGGGCTGGTTCTGGCCATGGCGGACCACACGGCACCGGACGACCGCCTTGTCGCGATCGTCGTTTTTTCCCCTTGGACCGACCTTTCAAACAGCGGAACGAGTTTCGGCGATCCGGCGACCCACGACCCGGTCTTCCAGCCCGCTGTCCTCCAGGGACTCGCGCAATCCTATCTGGACGGTGCAAACCCCCGAGACCCGAGAGCGTCGCCCCTGTTCGGCACTTTGAACGCCCTGCCGCCGATCAATGTGCAGGTCGGGGAGAATGAGCGTCTGCGCGACGACTCCGTGCGCCTGGCGGAGCGGGCCGCCAGGCACGGCGCCACGGTGCGCCTCGATGTGTTCGAGGGGATGTATCACGTGTTCCAACGGGACGTGGGCGCTCTGAAAACGGCCGAGGCGGCGTTGGAGATCGCCGCAAGGTTCATCGACGACCAGTGCGCCAGCCCTGCGAGGCCCTAGCTCAGGA
>JAQTXO010000531.1 GCA_028688765.1 Acidiphilium sp.
ACCGCCGGCCCGATCTCCGGCCACGCGCCGCAACGCCGTGATCTGCTCGCCGACCGTTGCGGAAAGTCCAGGCAGGCTGAGCGTCCGCCGCCATCCCAGCGGTGTCAGATCCATCGTCGCCGCCCGGATCATGAACCCTACCGCCGCGCGCGGGCTGGCGTGCCAGTGCCGGACATCCTCCGACACCGGCAACACCGCCTCCCGCCCCACCAGCGGTTCACGCAGGATATTGGAGAAAAACCCCGAAGCCGCCGCATTCGGAGTGCCCGGACGGATACAGATGGTCGGCAAGCGGATCGCAATTCCGTCGATGAAGCCGCGCCGCGAATAATCGCTCAGCAGCAGTTCGCCGATCGCCTTCTGGGTGCCGTAGCTCGTCAGCGGGGTGGTGAAGAACTCATCGCCGATCACCTCCGGAAACGGCGCACCGAACACCGCGATCGAGGATGAAAACACCAGCCGGGGGCGATATCCCGAGTCCAGATGCGCCGCCCTGATCGCTTCCAGCAGCAACCGGGTTCCATCGAGATTGATCCGATACCCGGTCTCGAAATCCCGCTCGGCCTCGCCCGAAACGATCGCTGCCAGATGGATGATCACGTCGGGCCGCCCGGCGACACATCGCGCTGCCGCCGCCGGTGCCGAAAGATCCAGGGTTTCGACCGTTACCGTTCCGGCAAACCGTGCAGGCGCAACCGCAGGCACCGCATCGACCAATGTGAGAGCGCTGACTGGCCGTCCCTCGATCCCGCCATCTGCCGCGACCCGTGCGGCCAGTTTGCGCCCGAGCATTCCCGCGGCGCCGATGATAAGCATATGCATTCCGGTTTCCTCCGCTTATTCTGGCGCACCTTATATTTAAAAACTGACCAGACGCCAATCGTGTCGCCTCACCCCGGCAGGCGAATCTTCTTGGCCCGGTCCGCCGCGCGCCAGAGATACCAGGCAGCCGTGCTCCGGTAGGGGGCGTAGGCCTCGCCGATTACGGCGAATGCCCGGGGTTTCGGCTGGATCGGCAAGCCATGGATCAGCCGATATCCCTCGCGCACGCCGAAATCATCCACCGGAAACACATCCGGCCGCCCCAGCGTGAAAATCAGCAGCATCTCTACCGTCCACCGCCCGATCCCCCGCAAGGCCGACAGCCGTTCGATCAATACGGCATCGCTCATCCGCGCCGCCGCCCGGCGGGATGGCACCGTGCCATCGAGCGTCCGCAACGCCACATCGCGCAGCGCCAGGATCTTCGACCCGGAAAAGCCGCATCCGCGCAAGGTCTCATCGGATAGCGACAATAGAGTGTCGGGTGCCGGAACCGTTGCCCCGCACACGCCCCCGAGGCGCCCCAGAATCGCTTCCGCCGCCCGCGCATGGAGTTGCTGATGCGCCACCGCGGAAATCAGCGCCGCATAAGGCTCGCGCGTGCGATCGGGCACCAGATTGCATCGTCCGACCTCCCTGATCAGGGCGCCCAGTACCGGATCGGCGGCGGTCAGATGCGCGCGGGCGAGACGGGTCATGGGCGTTGATGGCGGGGGATGGCGAGAAAGAGTAAGATAGGGAAGGACTTCTTTTTTGTAAAAAAGAAGCAAAAAACTTTTTTGATCTGGGTCAGGAGTGGTTGGTGGGGAGTCGGTTTAACTAATAAAAGTTTTTTTGCTTCTTTTTTTGCAAAAAAAGAAGTCCTTTCCTTCCCGTTTCTTGACCCACACATCATCGCACCCAACTTCGCCCGATCCGCTGCCGCCATGCCGCCAATCGGCGACCGAGCCGGCTGCGTTCGCCGTTGCGCGCGGCAAGATGCAGCCGTTGGCGGATCGGCCGGGTCCGTTCGAGCACCCAATCCCGCGTGCGGATCACTGTGTCGTGCGCGGTACGGAACCAGGCGACCGAGAGAAGATTGGCTTCACACGCCTGATAGATCCACAAGGCGAGCAGGATGGCGAAGCCCTTGATGAACACGGCCACGATCGTCGCGGCGAACCAGTTGCCCTTGACGAACAGCACCGTCGCCCACAACCCGCTGAGGTGATCGATCGCCTCGGGGATCAGGAATAGAAACACCACGATGATCGGCGGCAGCGTCTGCAAAAAGCGTCGCAACCGCGCCACTAGGGTCAGCCGGGAAATCAGGTTGAGAAGCGCTTTCGCTCCATCCCAGATCACCCGGTCGAGAACTTCGAGCACGAGCGCTACCGGCAGGAGCAGCGCATTCTCCGCCATCCGCCGCCAGCGCCGGGCTGCGCTGGGTTTGTTGATGGCGGAAGGCGGAAGGTCGCTCATCGCCCATTCGTATCACGCCCCTGCGGGGGCGGATAGAATGGCGCGGCAACGCTTCAGGGATGATGATCGTTCGGATCGTTCGGTCGGCCCGGCGGGTGCGGCTGCGGATGAGGTTGGGGACGGGCCGGGGGGTGTAACTGCTGAGGTTGCGGGCGCGGGTGGAATTGTTGCGGCTGTGGTCGCGCTTGAGGGTGAAATTGCGGGGGCTGTGGATGAAACTGCTGCGGCTGGGGACGCGACGGAGGATGGAACTGCTCTGGTTGTGGCTGAACCCGAGGCTGAGGATGAAATTGCGGGCGGGCCTGCGGACGAGGCGGTGGCGACATTGGACGCCCGATTTGGGGACTCCCGGCTTGGGGTGGCATCGTCGGGCGTCGCACGGTGTGTGGTCCGGTTTCAGGGGGGGGGGCTTCCGGGGAGTGGGACTGGGGGGCATGAAGCTGCG
>JAQTXO010000052.1 GCA_028688765.1 Acidiphilium sp.
AAATAAAAACTTTGCGTGCTAATGATTATTTTTTTTCGGCATAGGTCTCCCGGTTTCCGGTGTGACCTTGTGACTGAGCGAGGTGAGTGGTAGCAGGAAAGACAGGCTGTTATATAATAATAATATATTTTTCAAAAGATTATATATATATATTAACAGGCGTCCGGCCAAAATCTCGGTCACAAAATCGGTCACAAGCCGATGACAGTCGACGATGAAGTGTCACCGGAGGCCGATCAACGCATATTCTTCCCTCCGCCGGCGGCGGGGGGCGTGCTGTGGCTCCTTTTGCTCTTGGCCGCGCCCGGCGCGGCCTCCTTTCTCTGGCTCACTTTCTTCTGGCCGGGCCGCGCGCGGCCCCCCCCCCCTGGCTGGATCAGCCGCCGCCGCCGCGCCGCGCCCCGTCGAGCCGTGCGACAAGCCGGTCGGCACGCAGATGGGTGTACCGACTCAGCATCGCGAACGTCTTGTGCCCGCTTATCCGACTGATTTCCATTGCGTCGAGGTCAGTGTTTTCAAAGAGTCGGCTCACGGCTTCGTGTCTCAAATCGTGAAACCGAAGATCTTCCAGCCCGGCCCGCCGCGCGGCTTTTGCAAAAGCGCGGCTGATGGACGCCTCATGCACCATACCCCAGATCGGCCCGATCCGCTCGCCCGGCAGTGCCGCCAGAGTGTCCCTTGCGCGCAGCGTCAAGGGTATGGTGCGCGGTTGATCGGTCTTCGTATGTGGAATGTGGATCGTCCGGGCTGTCAGATTTACGTGTTTCCATTCGATTTTCATGATTTCGCCACGCCGCATTGCGGTGTCGATTGCGATCACTATCAGATCTGCAATCCGGATCGCGCCGGGATCCGATTCGACCCGGTGCGCAGCTTCGAGCAACTTCACTTCTTCGTCCGGGCTCAATCGTCGATCACGCTTGTGATCGCCAATAGGCCTTCTGATCAGCGCCACGGGATTACCTTGGCCGAAATGGATTCCCCACTCTTTCTGCGCGATCGTGAACACGTGGGAGAGAAGATTGAGTTCCCTGTTAACCGTGGCCGGAGCCCGGCCGACGGCAAGGCGATCATCGCGATATTTCGCGATCGCCGGACCAGTAATGTCGGAGACTTTCAGTCTTGAGATAGTATGATCAAGCAGTGCGGTAAACTTGTGTATCTCCTGCGCTGCACCTTGCGCTGCACCACGTTTGAGAGGTGTAATCTCTGTTCGATAGCGTTCCAGGAGTTCCTTAAGCGTCGTACTGGTGGACGACGTTCGATCTACGAACGCTCCGCGCCCGATTTCGCTTTCGATGGTTGCCGCCCAAATCTCAGCTTCCCGAAAAGTATCAAAAGTCTTGCTCTGACTCGGGAAACCTCGCCGGCGCACGATCGACTGATACCCGATCAGATTGCCGTCTCGGTCCTTGCGCGGATTGATCGTCGCCATGCGGATTGCCTTCTTAAAAGAGGGCAGTTGCAGCGTAATTGCAGCGAAAAATCAAGGTGATTACCTGAATTGGCCGTAAACCCTTGATTTTACCTGGTATCCCGTACCGGATTCGAACCGGTGTTGCCGCCGTGAAAGGGCAGTGTCCTAGGCCTCTAGACGAACGGGACGTCGAGCCGGTTGATAATCGAGATCGTGCCGCTCTTCAAGAGCCGCGCCCGGTCCGCCGCGAAAGCGCCGCGTCACGGCGGCCCGAACGGCACGCGTCCGAACAATATCTCACATTGTCCCAGTCACGCGCCCATTTGCGCCGCCAGTTGAACGGCCGCCCGCACGCAGCGCAAATCTTACCGGGCAGAGCGGTTTTCCGGTTCATCGCACCCGTGCGGAGCCCAAAACGGCCCCGCTCCGCGGATCGATGAAATCGATCCGGCCCCCTTTGCCATCATCGATCCAAACCGCCACCTCGCCACCCGCCCCGGCGATCCCCGCGATTTTGCTGCCCGACCCGCCAGGCAGAACCGTCGCAAACGGTGCCCCACTCGCAATACTCACCGGTGCGTGGCCGGTTGACTCCATGAACCGTTTGACCACAACCCCGATCACGAGGGCGGTGCCGAGCAAGATCAGCACGCCCAGCCCGATCACCAGCGCCTTCAACCCCCGCAAATCCGGTGTCCCTTTCCGTGAGTCCCGAGTCTGATCCATCCAGCCAACTCCCCGATCCGGCCTTATTGTATGGGACGATCCTCGTTTGCGCCACGCCCGCCGATCAGGGTGAGCGGCTGGACCGGTTTCTCGCCGGGCATCTCGCCGGTCTGTCACGCTCACGGATAAAAATCCTGATCGAGGACGGGGCGGTAACGTGCAATGCCATCCCGAGCCGCACCCCATCGGCCCCGGTGCGCGCGGGCGATGCGGTCCAGATCGAGATTCCGGCCCCGCTGCCCGCGACGCCACGGGGCCAGTCGATTCCGTTTCCGATCCTCCATGAGGATGACGACCTGATCGTCCTCGACAAACCGGCCGGGCTCGTCGTGCACCCCGCGCCGGGAAATCAGGAAGGAACGCTGGTGAACGCGCTGATCGCCCATTGCGGCGACAGCCTCCGGGGGATCGGCGGCGAACGCCGGCCCGGCATCGTGCACCGGCTCGACAAGGATACGTCGGGTGTGATGGTCGTTGCGAAAACCGAAATCGCCCACCACGCGCTCAGCGAAGCCTTCGCTGCGCGCGATATCGAGCGTCACTATCTCGCTCTGTGCTGGGGCGCGCCGCAACCGGCATCGGGTGCGATCGAGGGCGCGATCGGCCGCGATCCGCGCGAGCGCAAACGGATGGCGGTGGTGTCACGCGGAGGACGCTACGCCTTGACCCACTACGCCACCGAACGGCAATTCGGACTCGGGGCGGCGCTGATCGCCTGCCGGCTCGCGACCGGCCGCACCCACCAGATCCGCGTGCATCTCGCGAACGCCGGCCATCCGATCGTGGGCGACCCGGTATATCTGAGACGCAAACCGGCAGCTTCCATGCATATCACCGAGCCGGTGCGGTCGCTGTTGCTCGATTTTCCCCGTCAGGCACTCCATGCCGCGAGCCTCGGTTTCATTCATCCGCGCACCGGAATGGCGCTCAGATTCGAGACGCCGGCCCCTGGCGATTTCGCCGCGCTGATCGATGCGCTGGACGATTTATAACGGTTTTGAACAGGTCTTATACCGGACTTATGCGGTCTGATATCCTTGACTCCTGGCGTGATTTCGTAGTATGGAAACCACTGTCAAGTGAATTATTTGTTTAGACCCCTCAGCTTAACCCACGATTACCGCGTTTTCAGGTCATATCACGAGACCGTGATGCTGCGAAACCGGTTCTGGGTGTATAACCCTCGCAGCAAGAGACGAGGCATCACGAAGGGTCGGTTGTTGCACATCTGATCCATGTCCAATCTGAACAGAAGACGACACAAACACGTCGAGAGGAGCTACCAATGGCCTCCGGAATGAGCACTATGGCCCCAAGTGAGGGCAATCTTTCGCGGTACCTTCAGGAAATCCGCAAATACCCGATGCTGGCACCCGAGGAAGAGGATCGTCTGGCCCGTGCCTGGCGCGACAATGAGGATCACAAGGCCGCTCACAAGCTGGTCACCTCGCATCTGCGGCTCGTTGCCAAGATCGCGATGGGGTATCGCGGTTATGGTTTGCCGCTCGGCGAGCTGATTTCCGAGGGTAACGTCGGGATGATGCAGGCGGTGAAGCGGTTCGATCCGGAACGCGGTTTCCGCCTTGCAACCTATGCAATGTGGTGGATCAGGGCCGCGATTCAGGAATACATTCTGCATTCCTGGTCGCTGGTCAAAATGGGCACCACCGCGTCGCAGAAGAAGCTGTTCTTCAACCTCCGTCGCCTGAAGGGTCAGATGCAGGCGATCGAGGATGGCGACATGCAGCCCGAGCAGGTGGCCAAGGTGGCCCGGGTGCTCGGCGTGCCGGAGCAGGACGTCATCAGCATGAACCGTCGCCTTGCGGCGCCGGATAACAGCCTGAACGCGCCGATCCGGATGGACGGCGAGGGCGAATGGCAGGATTGGCTGGTTGACGATGCCGACAGCCAGGAAGAGAGCATTGGCGATCGCGAGGAAATGACCGGTCGACGAGCGTTGTTGGCCACCGCGCTCAAGACCCTGAATGATCGCGAGCGGCACATCCTGATCCAGCGCCGGCTCAAGGACGAGCCGACCACTCTCGAAGATTTGTCGCAACAGTATAATATCTCGCGGGAGCGGGTGCGCCAGATCGAGGTCCGGGCGTTCGAGAAGCTTCAGAAATCGATGAAGACCCAGGTTTCGGAACAGCGGGCCGAACAGCGTAATGCGGTGCAGGCGCGCCTCGGGGCCTGATCGGTTCGATTATTGGAGAGATGAACGGCCGGCCCGGAAAGGGCCGGCCGTTTTGTTTTGCTCAGTTACCGGCGGTGGCGTGCTGTTGGGCGGCTTTCTCGCGGGCGACCCTGGCTTTGTGCTTGGCGAGTTCATGCCCGGCGACGCAGCCGCCGACCGCACCGAGAACGGCATGGTGATGGGCGTAATGGCCGGCGACGCCACCTACCACGGCACCTTTGAGGCAGCCTTTGGCCTGGGCCTGGGTGAAACTGCCGATCGCCAGAACGGCAAGGGCGGCGGCGAGGGTCGGGCGGACGAACGTCATGTGATGGCTCCGGTATTGAGGGATCGCTGATATAGGACGATCCGCCCGGAATATCACGGGGGCGTGAGTGAATTCATGTCGCCTGCCAGATATTCGCATGCTCGATGACGATGCCCTCTGCCCGCAGCTTGATCAGATGCGCGAGAACGTTACGTTCCGCCGCGATTTTCAGCATCGGGTCCTGCTTGGCATAAAGGTGATGTGCCAATTCGGCGACTGTGGTTGGAGCGTTTTGCACCGCCGCCAGAATGGTTTCCTCGCGTTTGCGCCGATGAGCGAGCATTTCCGCAACAAGGGCGCGCGGGTGGGGTAGCAGCGGGCCGTGACCGGGGAGATAGGCGGTGTCGTTCCGGTCGAGCAGGCGGTGCAGCGAGGCATAATAGGCCTGCATGTCGCCATCCGGCGGATTGACGATGGAGGACGACCACGACATCACGTGATCGGCGCTGAACAGAAAATCACGATATGCGAAGGCGAGATGGTCGCTGGCGTGGCCAGGGGTGTGCACCGCAACCAGCCCGGCGACCGAATCGCCGTCCGCCAGCTTGTGGTCCGGGGTGAATGATCGGGTTGCCGGGCGTTGAAATCCGTAGCTCGGCGCGCCGGTTGCGGCTTTGAGCCCGGCGAGTGCGCCGAGATGATCATGATGGGTGTGGGACAGGACGATCCGGTTGATCGGTACCTTGCCCGCCGCGTTCAGAATGTCGCGGACATGGGCCGGATCGTCGGGTCCGGGGTCGAGCACGGTCAGTCCGTCATCGCCGTCGATCAGGTAGGTGTTGGTGCCGTGATACGTCATGATCCCGGGATTGCGGGCGACGAGGCGGCGGATTCCGGGCAGGATTTGCTGCGCGACGCCGCGTTCGGGTTCGGCTTCGGTCAGAAATCCCATCAGCGCGCCCGGCCGACCATGCAGATCGCATCGCTGCTGTCGCGCAGGGCGAGATCGAGGCCGTCCGGGGTGTCGAGAGCGGCGAGGGTCAGGGCCTGGCCCTGAAACACCGCGCGGCGGGCGCGGAATTCGAAGTGACCGATCGGGTTGCCGCCCCGGCAGGTTCGGGCGAAATCGGCCAGCCAGGTCGCCTGGAGGGCGCCCTGAACCACGAGGCCGGGATAATGTTCGGTGCCGGTGACATATTCGTAATCGTAATGAATGCGGTGGCTGTTGCCGGTGACCGCGGAGTAGCGGAACAGGGTCAGCGCATCCGGCATGACACTGCGGGTGCGGGCAGCGGGGGGGATGGGCTCGGGCGTGGCAGCGCTGATGGCGGGGTCATCGGCGGCGCGGTAGACCACGTCCTGTAATTCGGTGATCGCGGTTTCGCCGGTCGGGCCGATTTCGTGGCGTAGCTGGATGAAGGCAAGCAGGCCGGTGCGGCCGCGTTTCAGCGTGGCACCGGCGATGGTGGAGCGGCGTTCCACCGCCTCGCCGATCCGCAGGGAGCGGTGAAAGGTTATCGCGCTTCCGGCCCACATCCGCCGTTCCATCCCGGCGATCGCGGGCATGAACTCGCCGCGTGCGGCATGGCCGTCGGGGCCGAGGGTGCTCCATTTCGGCCAGTCCTGGAACAGGACCCAGTGCCAGAGCGGCGGCACCGTGCCATCGGACGGTGGATCGGTGTCGAGCGTCGCGGCGAGGGCCGCGATCCGGTGGGCGGAGACGGTATCGCGCACCAGTGCGGTGCGACCCGTCAGGGCGGCGAGGTCGGAATTTATCGCATCGTCGTTTCGGTCCATGGCGCAAGTCTAGACCCGGGTGGGCGAGGTTGCCCAGAGACGTATCAGGTCGTGCCGAACAGGGCAGCCATTACGGCGATCACCGCGGCGGCGAGCAGGAAACCGGCGATCCAGATGGCGGGCGATAATCGTTCGCGATTGCGGCTGGGTCGCCAACCGGCGGAGCTGGCGTGCCAGCCGGCGGATGATGATGATGGTGGTTTGACCTGATCCGCGTTGCGCCCGACCATGGCTCGATCCTCCAAGCGCAACCTGCACCATCGGGCGGCAGGTGGGCAAGCAAAACATTCATCGCGCCCGCCGAGCCTTGCCGATCGGACGCCCTCAGGCCACATCTCACCGATGGCTTCACCGACGACCGCTCCCGATCCCGATGCACCGCTTCGCCGGTCGCTCGCCCGTCACCGTGCATTCGCGACCGGATTGCTGGTGCTCATGGCCGCTTTGGCGGTCTTTGCGTACTGGCTTCCGCCGACCTTGGGGGCGTTGTTTCTGCGCGATGCGGCGAAGGCGGGGGTGATCGGCGGGATCGCCGACTGGTTCGCGGTGACGGCGCTGTTCCGCCACCCGCTCGGCTTGCCGATCCCGCATACCGCGATCCTGCCCGCGCAGAAGGAGCGTCTGGGTGCCGCGCTCGGGCGGTTTGTCGCGAATCATGTGTTTACCGAGGCGGATGTCGCGCGGTTTCTGGAGGGGCTCGATATTCCCGATCTGCTCGGGCGATTTCTGGCTGACCCGGCACTCGCCCAGCCGATGGCGGAAACGCTGGCGGGGTCGCTGCCGCGATTGTTGCAATCGGTCGAGGATGGCCGGGCGCGCAAGCTGGTCGCGCGGTTGCTGCCCCGGATTGCCGGAGGGCCGGCGGCGGGGCGGGTGGTGGCGCGGGCGCTGGCCTCGCTGGTGCAGAGCGGGCGGCATCAGGAGGTGTTTTCGTTCATACTCGAACAACTTCGCGCGATGTTGCGGACCCGCGAGGCGGAACTCAAGACCATCGTGCGCGAGCGGGTGCGCGAGCAGGGGGGGGTGCTGGTCGGCTGGGCGGTGGGGGCGAATATCGCGGCGAAGGTGGTGACCGCGCTGAACACCGAGCTCGATCGGGTGGGGCCGGATGGGTCGGAGTTGCGGGCGGCGTTCGATGAATGGGTGGGGCGCGAGATCACCCGGCTGACCGAGGACCCGGCCCGGGCCGCCGAACTGGGGGCGGCGCTGCGGACGGTGGTGACCCATGAGAGCATGCGGGCCTGGGGTTCGGATATCTGGGCGCGGCTGCGCGATGCGATCGCGGATGATGCGATGCGGCCGGGGGGGCACAGTGTCGCGCTGATCCATAATGCGCTGGCCAATCTCGGAGGGATGTTGCGCGATGATCCTTCGACCCGGGCGCGGATTTCGGCGGCGGCGGGGGCGGTGGTCGCGCGGCTGCTGCCTGCGGCGCAGGTGGAGATTGCCGGGTTCATCGGGCGGGTGGTCGGCAACTGGGATGCCGCGACGATTACCGACAAGCTGGAATTGCGGGTGGGCAAGGATTTGCAGTTCATCCGGGTTAACGGGACGCTGGTTGGATTTCTGATCGGCGGTGTGCTGTTCCTGCTGCTGCATTTCGGATTTCATCAGCAGGGGTAGCCATGCATATCCATATCCACGAATTCGCCGACAGTCCGTTTCTCAAACTGACCGCAGCCGAGTTTCACGAGGCGGCGGCGCTGGCCGGGGCGATCGGGCAGGGGCATTCCCTGACGATGGGGGCGACGCTCGATGATTTCGCGGCGGCGGCACCGACGATGGAGGTGCTGATCGCGACGCCGGGGGCGGTGCGGCGGCTCGATCTGACACTGGCGCCGAGGCTGCGGGTCATTCAATCGACCGCGGCGGGGGTGGATGCGCTGGTCCCGTTCGATATGATTCCGGCCGGGGTGAAGCTGCTGAACAATCGGGGGGTTCATGCGGATCGGGCCGGGGAATTCGCGATCATGGCGATGCTGATGCTGGCCGCGCATATGCCGCGTTTCGCAACCGATCAGCGGGCTCATCGCTGGCATCGGCGTCCGTCCGGGGTGGTGGCGGGGCGGCGGGCCACGATCGTGGGCGTCGGCGGGCTGGGTGGCGGGGCGGCGCGGCGGGCGAGGCAGTTCGGGATTCATGTGACCGGGATTCGCAACGGGGATGCACCGCATCCCGATTGTGACGAGACCCGGACGATCGGGGATCTCGATGCGGTGTTGCCGGGGACGGATTTTCTGCTGCTGGCCTGCCCGTTGACGCCGGCGACGCGACATCTGCTCGATGCGCGGCGGATCGGGTTGCTGCCGCGCCATGCCGGGGTGATCAATATCGGGCGGGGCGGGCTGGTGGATCAGACAGCGCTGGTGGCGGCACTGAACGCGGAAGCGATTGCGGGGGCGGTGCTCGACGTGTTTGCCGAGGAGCCGATACCGCCGGGCGATCCGGTCTGGGAGGCGCGGAATCTGGTGATCACTCCGCATATCTCGTCGGATGATCCGGACCACTACAATGCGGCGACGCTCGCGATGTTCTTTGCCAATCTGACCGCGCTGGCCGAGGGGCGGGAGCCGGGGACGATGGTGGATTTTGAGAAGGGGTATTGAGGAAGGGAGGGGTGAGACTTCTTTTTGTGAACAAAAAGAAGCAAAAAAACTTTGTTCCTCTGAGCCCGTGCCGTTGGAACGCCCGTGCCCCAGTTAAAAGAAGTTTTTTGCTTCTTTTTTACAAAAAAGAAGCGCTGACTTTTTTTTACTTATAGTCAAACCGCCGCATCTGCACCGCGTGATCCCGCTCGATCCGGCGGCGTTGGGTGTTGGTGAGGAGGGTGCGCCATTGGGCTGATGTGCCGGTGCGGAAGAACGGGGTTTTTGCCTGCGCGGGACGTTCGGCGAAGCCGGTGGCATGTTCCTGCCGGCTGAGGGTGGCGAAGCTGCTGAAGTTGATGGCGCGTTGGAGGCGGGCGGGGTCGGGGGTCGCGCCGAGGAAGCGGATGACGTCGGTGAAGGCGTCGGTGGGGTCGGCGAGGAGGTCTTCGTAGCGGAGGACGAGGAGTTTGGGGTGGGGGTTGCTGGTCCATGAGGCGACGTGACGGGACCAGGAGCCGATGAATTCGAGGATTTTATGGTCGTTGCCGCCGCTGACCGCGCGATCGTCGGCGAGGAGGGCGATCATGGCATCGAGACTGATGCCGAGATGGGCGGCGTAGGAGATGGCGATGTCGCGCGGGTCGCGGAGGAGGTAGATCGCGCGGTCGGTGACTTCGGGAGTGATCAACGGGGTGCCGTGGAGGGTGATGGCGGGGTTGTGGGTTTTGACGAAGACGCGTTCGGGGTCGTTGCCCATCAGGTCGTGGTGGACGCGGGGGCGGAGGCGGGCGGCATCGGCGGCGGTGTAGGTGCTGGCGGGGCGGGGGTCGTGCCGGTGGTAGAGGGCAGCGCCGCTTTCGCCGGTGGTGAGATCGGTCAGGCGGTTGATCGGGTGGGGGGTTGCGGGGTCGGTGAGGTAGTTGTGGAGGAAGGCGCGCAGCCAGGTGTTGCCGGATTTCGGGAAGGAGGCGAGCCAGATCAGCTTCCCCATCGGTCAGGTCGGGGGTTTGCCGTCGAGGGAGATTTTGTTCGTGACCCTGATCATTTTGCCGACCGTCATCGACTCGCCGTTGAGGCCCCAATGGTAGCGGTTGAACGCGCCCTCGGTATCGATGCCGATCAGTTTGCCGTCTTTCATGACGTAGGTGATTTTCATGTCGAACGGATGGGTCTGGCCGTGGTTGGTGAGGTTGCCGATCATCATGGTGCCGTTATCGGCGCAGGAGCCGACGTAGCGGGAGGTGGGGTATTTCTGCGGGTCGAGGAAGTCTTTCGCCATGACCTGACCGCGGACGATGGCATTGGGCAGAGCGAGGCTGCGGGTCTGGAACGTGACATCGACCGCGCAGGTTTTCGCGACCGGATCGAAGGTGAGGGTTCCGGCGAGCTGGCGGTAGGTACCCGTGACGGTGAACAGCATGGCGCTGGAATGGGTTTGCGCCAGCATGTTGCCGGGGGTGAGCTGGAGGGTTTCGGGTGAGGCGAAGGCGGGGGAGATTGAAACGAGGGCGAGTGAGGCGGCAGTTGCGAGGCGGATCGCGTGGTTCATGGGATGGCCCTTGATCGTGATGGGGATGGTGGTGCCATAGGGACGGGTGGCGGACAATATCGGAGGACGTTTCGGGAAAATTGTGTTGCTAAATCGTAACGAAATGGATGTGTTGAGGCGGTGGTGTTCAGGGTCGTTTTCGCGGGGCTTTGCGTTGGGGTGGCCAGAAGCGGTTGCCGGGGCCGAAATGGACGCCGTGGTAGTTTTTGTCGGGGATGCGGATGTCGGCGGGGTCGAGGGGTGCGGTGGTGCCGGTAGGTTGGACAGGTTCCGGGGGAGAATAAGCTAAAGCTGGTTTCCCGGTTTGTGGTGAACATGATCCCCGGAAACAAATTCAGAATCAATCCTTCGGTTGCTGTGGCGCTG
>JAQTXO010000532.1 GCA_028688765.1 Acidiphilium sp.
CGCGATCATCTTGAGTCGGTGGCCGAGCGGGAAAAAAATGAGGTTCGCGCTTCCGACGCCATAGACTGTCGCGACAAAAGCGGTTGCGATACCGCCGCCCAGTTCGGAGGGATGGTTCAACCTGAGCATGACATGGATCAACCCCAGCACTGCACCAAGGACACCGATAGTTGGAGCATAACCGCCGGCGGCCTCCCATATTTCACCGGACAGTAGAAATTCGCGGTCTTCCACATCGCCGACCCGATAGAGCAGATCCCGTATCTCATCGCCTGGTGTATTCGCGAGCAGGCTTTCGATCGAAATCTCAAGGAAACGGTCACTGATATTTGCGGCGACCTCCTGAAGGCCGAGAAAACTATTGTCCTTGCGAACGATTCGCGCCCATTCCTGAAATTCTTCGATCAGCTTGATCGCATCGGTATTCGGAGGTTTGACCAGCCAGGAGAGATGTTTGAATGCATTCTTGATCGCGGAAAAATCAGCATGAACCAGAAGAGCGGCGGTGGTTCCACCGAAGACGATCAGCGCTGCGTCGGGTTTCATCAACGCAACAAACGAATCTCCCGACATCCAGTTTGCGCCGAACAGGACGAATAACCCGGTAATAATTCCGATAATTGCGCTCATGATGTCTGGTCCTGACAAGCTTTGGATGATTGGAGATGTGAGGCAGATGGATCGATACGCCTGGCCAGGTTGGCGATAGCTTTCTGCCGAAGCCTGGTGGACGATGCTTCACTGAGTTTCATCACGACGGCGATCTCTCGGTTGCTCAACTCTTCAAAATAGAATAGCGAAATGACGGTCTTTTCCTGATACGGCAGTCTGCCGATCTCTGCTGCCAGACGCTCGATGTCTTCCGAGTAGACAATGATATCCAGAGCATCGTGTTCGGTCATCGGTTCATCATGACCCGGTGCGAGTTCACGGCCGACCGCGTTGCTGTTGCGGGAGATGCTGCCGATTTGCCTGAGCATGTCGATCATCGAACCAAAGACTCTCGGCTTGACAAAGAGCGGGAAAGGAACGTTGCGCGTTTCATCCCAGCTCATGCGCAGTTCGAGTGCCGTCATGATACCCTGCTGGGTGAGGTCGTCGATTTCGGCCCAGGGCATCCGGTCGTGGAGTCTCGCAGCACAGCGTCTGATCCACGAGCCACATTGCTCAAGAACAAGCTCGGGACTTGGCGTCGGGGATGCGCCTGTGAGCTGGCCATCATGCTGCAACACTTGGATCTGCACTTGTAATGGTTGGGTCCGGCTTGATGGCCGCGATCACGATTGCCTGAGCTTCCGGAATCTCGTCGAGTGCCAGGACCGGTATGATTCCACGGAGGGCACGGGCAATCGCGCGCCGATACCGACCTCCGACAGCAAGAACCGGCGCGACACTTGATTTTTGGGAAAGTTTTCGTCCGGCCTGTGCTGCGGACCTCAGCATTGCTGCGACTTTCGGCTCAACGATCGCATCCAGCCCTTGATCTCGCGCGGCATCGATCGTTTTCATCACGGTCGTATCGAAGGCCGGTTCGAGAACCAGAAGTCTCAATGTCTGGTCTGGACCCAGGAAGGGCGATACGATTTGCCGACCGATGCGGGTTCTGACATAGGCCAAAGCCTGTTCACCGTCCCTCGACACTGGTTCGGGCGCATCGACCAGAGCTTCGGCGATCTTCTCGAAATCGTTGATCGGCACATTCTCTTCCACCAATCCCACCAGAACATGCCGTATGATGCCGATCTGGTACCGATTGCGGAGATCATCGATGAGTTTGGGATAGGTTTTGGCATGAACCCCGATGATATCCTCGACCTCCCGACGTCCGAGAAGTTCGGCACCGAATGTCTTGAGCAGATTTTCCAGGTGAGTTGCTATCACCGCTGCCGGGTCGACGATGGTATATCCCCTCGTCTCGGCATCTGCACACGCATCCGGAGCGATCCAGAGAGCGTCATGGCCGAACACCGGTTCCTTGGTTTTCCGTCCGGTCTCAAGCCGGTCGATGACATCGTCGGTTTCGATCGCTAGCATCGAGTGTGGTGTGACTTCGCCGCTCGCGATGATTCCGCCTCTGATGGTGAAGCGGTATTCCTGTGGGCGTACACTATCCGCGTCCCGAATATGAATGCTGGGCAACACGAAACCCATCTTCCGGCTATAGCGGGTGCGGACGCCGGTGAGCCGCTCCAGCAATGTCGGACGTCCTTGAGGCTGGGGCGAGAGCAACGGGACGAGAGCAAAGCCGATATCGAGTCCGAATGGGTCGGTCCGTTGGACGGAAGTGGCATCGAGTGTCGGTTTTGCTGGCGCGGCCGATTCAAGGGGGGGTGAACTTTCGAGACTCAGGCCGGCCGCACGTCGGCGGAGTTGATTGGCAATCAACGTGATGATTGCGGCGAGGAGGAGAAAGGGAAGATGCGCCATCCCCGGCATCAATCCCAGCGCTGCCAGGAGACTTGCAGCTACAAATAGGGCCTGGGGATAGCGGGACAATTGACTGACAATCTGGGCCGACAGATCCTCTCCGGTTGCAACGCGTGTGACGATTAGTCCGGCTGCAATCGATATCGACAAGGAGGGAATCTGAGCCGCCACGCCATCACCTACTGTCAGCAATGTGTAGGTGTGCGCCGCAACGCCGATTGGAAGTCCGTGTTGCAAAGTGCCGATCAGGAGCCCACCGGTCAGATTAACCACCAGGATGATCATCGCGGCGATCAC